>CALGRC010000059.1 GCA_937959315.1 uncultured Clostridia bacterium
TTTTTTTCAAGCAGAAGACGGCATACGAGATGTGGTGTTGTGACTGGAGTTCTGACGTGTGCTCTTCCGATCTAAGCGGCTGGTTGCAAATTTTGCGGGACAGAAATTCCACATCCCATATATACGATGAAGAAGAAGCAACAGAAATCTTTCACCGCATTGCAACAGCGCACATCAAATTATTTGATGAGTTGCTGAATAAATTACAGGCTATCTAATTGCATATCAAACAAATACAAGACGTAAGCAGGTTATAACTGTTTACGTCTTTTTTTGTTTTGACAATGCACTTGCCGCCTATCGGCGGCTGCGTGCCCTGTCGGCGCCGCTTTCAGCGGCTTATAATACAAGATGTGTCTTAACCTTAATCGCCGTTTACGTTCGTCTATGCCGTTTTTGAAAATATGCCGCTCCGTTCGGGAAGTTAGCCGACAAATAGCCGTTCCCAATTTCAAATAGCCGCTATCCCGTAACCATCCCCGCCCCGCTGTGAGGATAAAAGAGAATAAAAAGGCATATAAGGCGAATATAAGAACGATTTTATTGATAGAAGGCACATAAGGGACGCAACAAGCAAGCCCTTATGTGTCTTTTGCGTTAAAAAATTTTTTGAGATATAATAAATTTGTAAGCTGGAAATAAAACCCAGTTTGCGAATTTTGAGTAAAAGGAGCTGCTTTTATGAAGCAATTTACATTCCGGGGAAAGCCAATCTGTTGGATAGATGAACCCAAATATGTGCAGGTGGGTGAGCCGCGCCCCTGCGCTTTTGACCCGTCTATGATATTGACCGATGAAGAATTCAGAGGGTTCAACCACTACATTCAATATGACGGCACACTCTACAAACAAGATGAATTCTTCAAAGCCGTGTTCCCAGAATACAAGAAACATCCGTATAAGGTACAGTTCCCAGATGATACCGTCTTTTACCTCAACAACAGCCAGCGCGCACGGTTACAGTATGAGATATTGGCGCACCACTTTGATTTGGTGCAGGTCAGCGACCAGGATGAAGAAGATTTATGGAATTTATGCGCCGACAGAGGATTGGAGCCGCCATGCTCCACATTGATACAGCGTATGCGCTGGAAAGATGGGCTGAGAAAGATGATAACCTTTGGCGCGGCATTGGATGTGCGCGGCAAGTGCAACGGTGTTTGGTGCTATCATCAGGAATTGGAAGAAGGCCGCGCAACCTTCCGTGGTTATCCTATGGACTGGGATGTCTGGTTAAAGTATGTGAAAGGACAAATAAGGTTCCGCCATATCATTAAAATTGCGTCAAAGGCAAAAACGCCGCTTTTTATCTCCTATGCCCAAGCCATGCGGGATTTGTATTACCACTGCCAGTTACACTTAACTATCCCATCTGACGAGCGCGAGACACTGGGGAAGTGGGTATGGGCGTGTGTGAATCTGAAGGATTCCCCCTTCCCTTACACAGGGGATATTCCAAACAGCCGCTTGACGTTTACCATTGACTATGAAAAGGATGTGAAGATTGTAGCGGCAAACGACCTGAAAGACCCACAGGCAATGGCACAATACAATCGGGAACACAATGCCGAACACAACTTTGAATTGGGCAAGAAACGAGCGCAGGAAAAATTCAGCCGTCTGCAAGGGGACGAATGGACACGGCCAGAATTACGTCGGCAAGGGTATGACGACAGGCAAATTAACCGCTATTGTCTTTATGGCTGGATAGAAAGAGTAGAAAGGGGGCTGTATAGAAGGGTGAAACAAGGATAAAAGTTGCTTACATGCGAGCCCCGAGTATAATATAAATAAAGTTATTATTATAATATTATATAACTCGGGGCTCGCTATACTACCGCAGAACCGTTTGAAAAACTGGAATAAAACCATTTAACAGGAGTTGATTATATGACAAATTTAGAATATATAAGAACAAAATACGGGATACAGGAAAAAGATTTAGAGCCGGAAGTGGTCAATTGGTTAAAGTCAAGGGAAAGCGCATTTGAAAGATTACCGCTGATTTCCAACCAGCAGATACAAACCGCGCTTGATAAAGAGGTCATCCAACGGTTAGATAAAGTGTTCAAAGAACATGCAAAGCGCGTAAACCAATGAAAAGATACCATCATAAGGGCGGCGCATTGCGCCGCCCCATAATACAGTTACAAATTTTCAAGTAAGTCCTTTATCGTCTGTTTTTTGCTCTTGCTTTTTGGCGCAAGATTGGGAAAATATTTGCGGGCAAATTCGTTGCGTACCTCGATAAAAGAAATCTCCCGCTCCACGCCGTTTTTATCTTTCTTTTTCGGCCTTGCGTATATTTCCTTGAGCCAGTCAATAGCGTCCTGCCCCTGCTCCTTGCAGTAGTCTACAATGAATTTGCCGTCTATGTCGTTGATGGTTTGCGGTGTTTGCATATGTAATGCTCCTTTCGATTATTTATTGGTATATGCTTATGCAGAGAAAAGGGATGGTATGACAACGGCTTGACAAAACGCTCTATGATTGGTATAATGCCAGTAACATCATATGCTTGTACATATGGAAAATGTTCCCATCGGTGTGGCGATTGGGGCTTTACAGACGTAGAACCGGTGCCGTTTAACAGGGGCTTCTTTACAGTGGATTTAAAGTTCTTCTTCAAAATTACGCTGGACGTCTTCTGTGGCTTGGGCCGTCCGACGCAGGTGGAAGGGCTTGCAACTTTTGACAAGAAAGTGATTTTGTTTGGTTCCGAAGGCAATGCCCGCGTTTTTACGTCCAAGTTTAAGTTTGATGAAATGGACACGCAGATGTGGCAAAAGACCAACCTGCCCAAAGCGCAGGTTGAAGTGGTAGACCCCATTTGCCTGGCTGCGAAAGTAGTAGACGTCAAAGACGACTGCTGCTGTTGCTGCTGCGGGGAAACCGACGTCAATTCGGTTCCCGAATGCATTTGCAAAGTATTTGATGATCTCATTGTGGACGGCGGCAGCAAACAGGTATTTGTTACCATTGGGCTGTTTACCATAGTCCGCTTGATGCGTGAAGTCCAACTGCTCATTCCGGTCATTGATTTTTGTATCCCGGATCATGAGTGTGTGGCTTCCACCGACAGCAACCCATGCGAGCTGTTTGAAAAGCTGCATTTCCCGATTGATGAATTTTTCCCGCCTGAAAAGACGCATTTTGATTCCATCGGCGCAGAAGAACGGATCCATTGCGGATGCGGCTGCGATTAATTTGAAATGGAAAATCCCGGCATGAAAAATGCCGGGATTTTCCATATTTTATTACATGCCTTCCGGATTTTTTTGGGTAAAGTTCCAGGAATCAAGGCACATTTCTTCAATACCTCTAGTTGCTTCCCAACCCAGCTCTTTGCGGGATTTTGCCGGGTCTGCATAGCATTCGGCAATGTCGCCCGGGCGGCGCGGGGCAATGACGTATTTAATTTCCCGGCCGCAGGCTTTTTGATAGGCATTGACCATTTCCAGCACGCTGTAGCCGTTGCCGGTACCCAGGTTGTAGGCTTCAACCCCTGTCGTTTGCAGCACTTTTTCCACGGCTTTGATATGCCCCAGGCTGAGATCCACGACATGGATATAGTCGCGGACGCCGGTGCCGTCTTTTGTCGGATAGTCATCGCCAAAAACGTTGAGGTGATCCAGCTTCCCAAGTGCCACCTGTGTAATGTAGGGCACCAGGTTGTTGGGAATGCCGTTTGGATTTTCGCCGATTAAACCGCTTTTGTGCGCGCCAATGGGGTTGAAGTACCGCAGCAGCGCAATGCTCCATTCGTTGTCGGAAATGTAGATATCCCGCAGGATTTGTTCAATCATGAGTTTGGTACTTCCATAGGGATTGGTGGTGGACAGCGGGAAATCTTCGCGGATAGGGACAGATTTTGGATTGCCGTACACCGTGGCCGATGAGGAAAAGACGATTTTTTTGCAGCCGTATTTGCGCATCACATCGCACAGCACCAGTGTGGAGCCGATGTTATTGTGGTAATATTCAATGGGCTTGGCAACCGATTCGCCCACCGCTTTTAAACCGGCAAAATGAATGACGGCTTCAATGCGGTTTTCTTCAAAAATTTGTTCCACTGCCTGCCGGTCCAGCAGGTCTGCTTTGTAAAACGGAAATGATTTGCCGGTAATTTGTTTGACCCGTTCGATGGCCTGTGGTTTGGAGTTACAGAAATTATCAATGACAGCAATTTCATAGCCGGCTTGCAGCAGTTCCACGCAGGTGTGGGTTCCAATAAAGCCGGCGCCGCCTGTTACCAGTATCATGTTGTCAGCACCCTTTCTCTTATGGTTTCATAAAATTTTCCTGTCTTATTGTACACCCGGACAGCAGCAAATGCAAGCCTTATTATAAAATTTCAACGCTGTGCCGGACAATGTGTGTACAGCCGGGAGCTAATATTTGGATACGCTCTTTGTGCGCAAGCTGCCCGTCTGACCAGGCGGTTTGGCAAAAGCCATCCCATGGTTCTATACACACGTAAGACGCGCCGGGTATTTTCCAAATGCCCAGGTTGCGCGCGTCAAAGGCCACCCGTACCCGTTTGGTACTGGTTTTGCTGCACAGTGTCACATAGTGTGATTTTAAATCCAGAAAAAATACTGCGTCGTTTGCAAAATAGGCGTCATCCAAATCAAACCGGTCAGAAATGCCAAAATCATGGATATCCCCTTCGAACAGGTCTGTTTGGCCGGAATACCGCCGTACCAAGTGTTCCGGCTGTTCAAATATTAAATAATGGTCTGCAATGTCCCCGCCGTCAAATAACTGGTATCCTTCGTGTGCACCGGTGTTAAAGTACATGGTTTCATCTGCTGACGTGTTGATAACCGTATAGGCACAGTCCAGTTTGCTGCCGCTTAGGTTGAATGATACCAGGAAATCAAAAGAAAATGGATAGCTGGCAGCGGTTTCTTCTGTTTGTATCAGCCGCAGGGTAGCGGATGATTCGTTTTGTTCGGTTGCCGCAAATTCCGAATGGCGGGCAAAGCCGTGTTTGGGTATGGTATAGGTTTTCCCGCGGTAGGTGTATTGGTTGTTTTGCAGTGAACTGACCAGCGGGAATAGGATGGGGCAGCATTCGGGCCAAAAACGGGGGTCACGCTGCCAGATGTATTCTTCGCTGTTTTTACAAAGGCTGATGAGCTGAGCGCCGAAGCTGTCAATAACTGCAGAAAGGGCTCCGGACTGTAGATGGATTTGCATGGGTTGCCTCCTTTTTTAATCTTTTTTCTTTGATTATACATCATTTTTAAAAATCTGTATATGCTAAGTTTATGATTTTTTTATAAAAAAGTATAGACAAGCCAAAAAAGATGTGGTATAATACACTTCGTACTAAAGAAGGATATGCTGCTATAGCTCAGTCGGTAGAGTGCATCCTTGGTAAGGATGAGGTCACCGGTTCAATCCCGGTTAGCAGCTCTTGAGAAAAAACCCGGAAATGCCGTAAATGGCTGGCTTCCGGGGTTTTTGCTTTTTTGATGATGCTGTTCGTTTTTCAAAAAAATGCGGGATTTGATGTTTGTTTGCAGGGTATTTTACAGTCAAAATTTTGGTAAACAAAAAATTTTTGCAGCTTCGCCAGTATTCGACACATTTCCTCTTGCAGGATTTCAAAATTGTGGTATAGTAATAAATGATTGTCCCACTTCAAAAGGTGTTTGGCTGTTTGCCGGGCACCTTTTGTTTTGCATTAAAAAAACACCGCATCATCCCAATCAATGGCTGCGGTGTTTTTTTAATGGAGACAACAGGAATCGAACCTGTGACCTCTTGCATGTCAAGCAAGCACTCTAACCAACTGAGCTATGCCTCCAAATATAGAGCGGATAGCGGGAATCGAACCCGCACTATCAGCTTGGGAAGCTGAAGTTCTGCCACTAAACTATATCCGCGTATCGGCAGGATTTTTCCCTGCCAATACAATATATCATATTTTGGGGTGTAAATCAAGTGTTTTTTTCAAAAAACGGTAAAAAATTATGATTGATAAAATGCCCGGTACCCCAAATAAGCAGTATAAACATCGGCTTTGCTGGTAACTTCAAACGGTGCGTGCATGGACAATACCGGTACGCCGCAGTCGAGGGTATCCACATCCAGATTGGCAATAAACTGCGCCACCGTACCGCCGCCGCCCTGGTCTACTTTACCGAGTTCTGCCATTTGCCATGCAATGCCTGCGCTGTTGAAGATACGCCGTATCTTGGCGACAAATTCGGCATTGGCATCTGAAGTAGACGATTTTCCGCGTGCGCCGGTGTATTTGCAAATTGCCAGGCCGCCGCCTAAGAAGCCGGCATTCTTCAGCTCGCTGACCGACGCATAGGTCGGGTCTACTGCGTTGCACACATCGGCCGACAGACAGGCAGAGCCGGTGAGCAGCTTGCGCAGGTACAGATCGTTGTAATCGCCGCGGCATTTGTATGCGAGCTCGGCAAGGAAATTTTCAAAAAACCGGGATTTCATACCAGTATTTCCAATACTTCCAATTTCTTCTTTGTCGGCCAGATAACATACCTGCGTACGTTCGGTTTTTTTTGCGTCCAGCAGCGAGGTAAGCGCGGTGAAGGCGCATACCCGGTCATCCTGGCCGTAGGCGCCGACCATTGAACGGTCAAGCCCCACGCTGCGCGCCGGGTTTGCCGGCACCAGCTCCAGCTCCGCACTGACAAAATCGGCTTCTTCTATGCCATAGGCCTCTTTCAGCAGCTTTAATACCGTTTCCCTGCACTTGTCCTTTTCGCAGTCGTACGGCATGGAGCCGGCTAATGCGTTTAAATCCTCGCCGGTGAAGGCCTCGGTCATTTTTTTGCTCATTTGGTCGGCCGCCAGGTGGGGCAGCAGGTCGGTGATGGTAAACACTGGGTCGTCCGCCTTTTCCCCAATGCAGATATCCACCGTTTCACCGTTTTCCAATACCACTACGCCGATCAGTGACAGTGGGATTGCCGTCCATTGGTATTTTTTAATACCGCCATAATAATGGGTTTTCCAAAGGGCAATATGCTGTTCTTCATAAAGCGGATTTGGCTTTAGGTCGATGCGCGGGCTGTCGATATGTGACGCAACCAGGTTGACGCCATTTAAAATATCGCCGCTGCCAATGCGCGCCAAAATAAGGTTTTTGCCCCGGTTGACACGGTACACCTTATCGCCGGGTTTGAGCGTCTTACAGGTGTCGATGTTGACAAAGCCTGCCTCTCCGGCCAGTTTTTTTGCTGCATTGGTACAGAGCCGTTCCGTTTTTCCAGCGTTTAAAAAGCCCATATACTTGTCACAATAGTCCATGACGGTTTGCGTATCACGCAGTTTTTCCCATGCAGTTTGTTCCATAGCGGTTACGTCCTCCTTTAATGAAATAAAAATCCAAGCCACAGCGACAGCAGCGGCTGCAAAATATAAAGCAGCACTTGTAAAAGCAGCATGATGACGGCAAAGATGGTCAGGCCGTTGCCGCGGCGTTTTGTTTTTTCGTCCCGTCCGGCAAAAATCAAAACGGCGCCTAAGATAATACCGATTGCCGGTGTAAAGACGGATAAGATGTAATAGAGCGTCATCAGCAGCCCGTTTGCATCAGTTCTATGGGTAGTTTCCCGCATTTGTTCCGGATTATGTACGGCGGGCGGCGGTGGCAGAAAAGTGCCGCAGTTTTTGCAGAATACTTCACCGCTGGCATTGACTTCCTGGCAGTTTGGACAAATGGTACCAGGCATCCATATCACCTCTTTTGTAAGGATATCTTCATTTTAATATACTATGCAAAAAATTACAAGAGTACGAGGGATATTTTTATGGGTTTTGCAAATAATAACCTTGAAAACCGATGATTTAAATTTATTATATGGACAATCCGGTTTTTAAAAAGGGAACCGGATAATTTTTTGTATGGAGGAACGTATTGTATGAAAGCAACGGGAATTGTAAGACGTATTGACGACCTGGGAAGGGTGGTCATTCCAAAAGAAATCCGCCGCACTATGCGCATCCGCGAAGGCGACCCGCTGGAAATTTATACAGACCGCGACGGCGAGGTGATTTTCAAAAAGTATTCGCCCATTGGTTCTTTGAGTGATTTTGCTACCCAATATGCAGAGACGCTTACGAAAACCTGCGGCCTGCCGGTATGTATCACCGATAAGGATTCCATCATTGCCGTATCCGGCGCATCTAAAAAGGAATTTTATGATAAGCGGGTGAGCGCCGATGTGGAAAAAGTCATGGAAGAAAAGGTCAGTTTTGTATCCGACGGCAGCAAGACTGCCTATGTCACCGACAGCAACAGCAAATATCAGGCGGGTGTGATTTCCCCGATTATGGCGGAAGGGGACATCATTGGCAATGTCATCATTATGAAGGACGATCAGAATAAGAAAATGACCGAGGTAGAAGAGAAGCTCGCGCAGACGGCGTCCATGTTTTTGGGCAAGCAGATGGAAATATAAGGTTGGTTTTACAGATTTTTATCCGACTGCCAAAATCACGCTGGTTATGAACATAATGCG
>CALGRC010000060.1 GCA_937959315.1 uncultured Clostridia bacterium
AGTAAACATGATATAATAAGAACATGAAATGAGGACTACTTTTTCATCGTTAACCGGAAATAAGTTGCTCTTCCTTTTTATCAGGTAATTATAGAATTATCTTTTGTTATTTACTGGAGGTAAATACCATGGAATTTCGTTTTACATTACCAAGAGACATCTATGTGGGGCATGGTGCAATTAAGAACCTGGCTCATTTCAAAGGATGCAAACGCGCATTTGTAACCACCGGTGGTCATTCTATGCGCCGCGGCGGTTTCCTGCAGAAGGTTGAACAGGTATTGAAGGACAATGGAATGGAAGTTAAGATTCTGGAAGGCATTCAGCCGGATCCGTCCGTTGAAAGTGTATATGAAGGCGCAGCCATGATGTGCGAATTCAATCCGGACCTTATCGTTTCTATCGGCGGTGGTTCCCCTATCGATGCAACTAAAGCTATGTGGATTTTCTACGAACATCCGGAACTTAAGTTTGAAGATGTGCTGGAACCATTCTCTATCCCGGCTCTCCGCACAAAGGCAAGATTTGTCGCTATTTCTTCCACCAGCGGCACCGCAACGGAAGTTACTTCCTTCTCTGTAATCACCGATTATTCCAAGGGGATTAAATATCCTCTGGCTGACTTCAATATTACTCCGGATATGGCTATTCTGGATCTGGATATTCCGCAGACCATGCCGCCAAAGCTGGTAGCACATACCGGCATGGACGCACTGACCCACGCGATAGAAAGCTACATTTGCAAGGGCGCCTGGGAGCTGTCTGATACCCTGTCGCTCAAGTCCATCCAGATGATTTCCGACAACCTGCGTGCGTCGGTCAATGAAAATTCCATGGAAGCCAAAAACAACATGGGCGTTGCGCAATATGTGGCCGGCATGTCCTTTTCTAACGTGGGCTTAGGCATTGTCCACTCGATGGCGCACCCGCTGGGCGCCTTTTACGACACCCCGCACGGTGTGGCAAACGCCGTGCTGCTGCCCTATGTCATGGAATACAACGCCCCGGCGACCGGCGAAAAATACCGGGATATTGCACAGGCCATGGGCGTCGATACCACCGGCATGTCACAGGAGGAATACCGCAAAGCCGCAGTGGACGCAGTGCGCGCCCTGTCCAAGGATGTGGGGATTCCCGAAAAACTGCATGAAATCGGCGTCAAAGAGGAAGATTTGCATGCGCTGTCCGAATCGGCATTTGCAGATGTGTGTACCGGCGGCAACCCGCGGGATACCAGCGTAGAGGAAATCTGTGAAATTTACAAAAAAGCATTTTAAGCTGTCTGCAAAGGCCCCCAGCTTTCAAAGCAGGGGGCTTTTTTGTTGCCATTTTGTTTTGTCTTTGTTAATTTTCTGTGTTTTCTTATTTTTATCTTTGTATCCATTGACAATTTTATTTTTCTGTTGTAAAATGTACCTATCGTATACAGAGCAGGAGGGAATAGCATGAAGCCATATCCTGTAACAGAGCTTCCAAAAACCGAACGCATTTCCCGGCTGGTAGAAACCCTTTACCGCGATATGCCGGTCATTGAGCCGGCGCGCGCGGTGCTGATTACCGAGAGCTACCGCGCCACCGAAGGGGAACCGGTTATCACCCGGCGGGCAAAAGCGTTCTGCCATATTTTAGAGCAAATTCCCATTACCATCCGGGAAGGCGAACTGGTGGCGGGCAGTGCAACGCTGGCCCCGCGCGGCTGCCAGGTGTTCCCGGAATTTTCCTACCAGTGGCTGGAGGACGAATTTGATACCATCGCCACCCGCAGTGCAGACCCCTTTTACATAGCGGACGACACCAAAACTATTTTGCATGATGTATACCAATATTGGAAGGGCAAAACCACCAGTGAGCTGGCGACATCGTACATGGCGCCCCAAACGCTGCTGGCCATTGACCACAATATGTTTACCGCTGGCAACTATTTTTACAACGGCATTGGGCATGTGTGCGTGGATTATGCAAAGGTGCTCAAAATGGGCTACAACGGCATTGCAGCCCAGGCGGAGGCGGAACTGGAAAAATGCAGAGTGTCGGACGGCGACTATGCCAGACGGCACGCGTTTTTGACTGCCGTCATCGATAGCTGCCATGCGGCAATCGCCTACGCCAAACGGTATGCGGCGCTGGCGCGGGAACAGGCGGCCGCCTGCACCAATGCGCAGCGCAGGGAAGAGCTTTTGCAAATTGCCAAAAACTGCGACAATGTGCCCGCCAACGGTGCAAAAAGCTTTTACGAGGCCTGCCAGTCCTTCTGGTTTGTGCAGATGCTGATACAGATGGAATCCAGCGGGCACTCCATCTCGCCGGGGCGGTTTGACCAATATATGTACCCCTACTACAAGGCGGATTTGGAGGCGGGTAAAATTACGCCGGAATTTGCACAGGAGCTGATTGACTGCATCTGGGTGAAATTGAACGACCTGAACAAGGCGCGGGACGCGGTATCTGCCGAAGGGTTTGCCGGCTACAGCCTGTTTCAGAACCTGATAG
>CALGRC010000061.1 GCA_937959315.1 uncultured Clostridia bacterium
TTCCGGCATACCGGCAGTTATTTGCAGGGCCACCCGGATATGAAGGGAGTACCGGGTGTCGATATGTCTACCGGTTCTTTGGGGCAGGGGATTTGCGCTGCGGCTGGCATGGCATTGGCTGGGAAATTGGATCAGAAAAATTACCGTGTTTATGCAATTTTAGGTGATGGGGAATTGGAAGAAGGACAGGTGTGGGAAGCGGCAATGTTTGCGCCCCATTATAAATTGGACAACCTTACAATCTTTGTGGATTTCAACGGTTTGCAAATTGACGGCGATATTAGAGAGGTCATGAACCCTACGCCGATTGATGAAAAGTTCAAAGCGTTCGGCTGGCATGTGGTTTTGGCGGATGCACATGATTTTGACAGTCTTCGTGCAGCAATTAGCGAGGCAAAGGCAACCGCCGGGAAGCCTACTGCTGTGATTGCGAAAAGTATCAAAGGCAAAGGGGTATCTTTTATGGAAAACAATGCAGCATGGCATGGAGCAGCGCCCAATGACGAACAGTTTGCACAGGCAATCGCAGAATTAGATATGAAAATTAAAGAATTGGAGGCGGGAATCCATGCCTGAGGAAAAGAAGATTGCAACTAGGGAAGCGTATGGTGCGGCGTTGGCGGAATTTGGCGCGCAGTATGATATTGTAGTAATGGATGCCGATTTATCCAAATCTACCAAAACCGACAGTTTTAAAAAGGCCTTTCCCGACCGGTTTATCAATACTGGTATTGCAGAGGCCAATATGATGAGCACTGCCGCAGGGATTGCTGCATGCGGAAAAACTGTATTTGCCAGTTCATTTGCCATGTTTGCGGCAGGCAGGGCATTTGAGCAGATACGTAATTCCATTTGCTATCCGCATCTAAATGTCAAAATTGGTGCGACACATGCGGGGATTTCCGTAGGGGAAGACGGCGCGACTCATCAATGCCTGGAGGATTTGGCGCTTATGCGGTCTTTGCCCGGTATGGTTGTCATCAATCCGGCGGACGCTGTAGAAGCGCGCCTGGCTGTGAAGGCGGCTATTGAGTATGACGGCCCATGTTATTTGCGGTTTGGGCGTTTGGCAGTACCGGTATTGTTTGACGATACATACCGGTTTGCAATTGGAAAGGGGGTAGAATTGGCCGAAGGTACCGATGCAGCCATCATTGCTACTGGGCTTATGGTGGAAACGGCCATGGAAGCCCGGGAATTGCTTTTGCAGGAAGGGATAGAAGCGCGGGTTATCAATATTGCCACCATCAAGCCAATTGATAAGGAAATCATTGTGAAGGCGGCATGTGAGACAGGGGCGATTGTTACAGCCGAGGAACACAATATTATCGGCGGGCTTGGAAGTGCAGTGGCAGAAGTGTTGTGCGAGCATATGCCATGCCCGATGGCCCGCATTGGCACACAAGATGTTTTTGGGCAGTCAGGCAGGCCTGATGAATTATTAAAATTGTACCATATGACATCGCTGGATATTGCAGAATCGGTAAAAAACGTGCTTTTGAAGAAAGGTTAAAAAAATATCCCGCAGCATGAGCCGCGGGATATTTTTTTATAATTTATACTGTTTTCAAATATGCAGCGTTGTGAATGGCTGAATCCCAAGGGGAAACCACGTATTGTTCCTGTTCTACAATAAAGTTGGTAGCATATTTAGCCGTTTTCACCAGTTCTGGAATGGAAATCTTCCCATCCTCCACATCTACATTGAATTTGTCTTCGCCAATTTGTTTGATATGCACGAGCTGGACTTTTTTACCCCATTTTTCAATAAAGGCAAACGGGTCTACGCCGGCGTAAGCTACCCAGAATACGTCTACCTCTAAAATGACATCGTCATTGGTGTTTTCTGCAATCAAGTCAAGGATATATTTCCCGTCGATTTTTTCAAATTCATGGGCATGGTTATGATATCCGACTTGAATCCCATATTGCTTTGCTTTTTCACTGACCTGGTTGAGCGTTTCGCATACGGCTTTGACATCTTCCATACCGTTTTCATAGTCAGCCCAGGGGCAGACCATATAGTCTGCACCAATTTCTTTTAAGTACGCCAGTTCTTCATCTGCGCTGTTGCGGAAAACATTGATGTTAGAGTGGGAGCCAATGGCTTTTACATGGCTTTGCTCCAGCAAAGCTTTCATTTCGCTGGCAGAAAGATTGCCATAAGAACCAGCAAACTCCACGCCATAATAACCCAAGTCGCCGACACGGCGTATCATGCTGGAAAAGTTTTTTTCTGCCTCGTCACGCAGGGAATATAATTGCAATGAAAATTGCATAGTTGCCTCCTCATTTCTGTTAGATATTTGTTTTTACTGCTGTTTGCGTTTCATGAGAGGTAAACGCCGCTTCCATGACCTTCATCACACGCATAGCCTGCTGCGGTGTGATAGTAAGGGGCGCTTTGCCCTCTACCGCGTCAACAAACTGGTCATACACCACTGTCAAGTCGTCAACAACGTCGGTAGGTTCAGAAATTTCAATTGTTTCGGTAGAATTTGGGTTTCGCGGCGCCATGGTTTTGGTTGGGCCGGCTTTGGTATAGACAATTTCTTCTTCCCAATGGTTTTCCTTATCTATGCAGCGGACGATTTTTCCGTTGCAGTCCCAGTCCCCAATTTCCAGTGTGCCTTGCTTGCCCAGTACATACCACCGCGGATGGGTGATGTAGTTGTTGGTGGAAACTTCAATATGTGCAGTCACGCCGTTGTCAAATGTCATAGTGAGCCGGAAGTTGTCATCTACTTCGCTGTATTCAATGCTGTACATTTTGCAAAACACATTGACAACTTTGCTTTCAGGGTACATATACATAAGCTGGTCAATGAGGTGAACGCCCCAGTCCAGCATCATACCGCCGCCCAATGCTTTGATGGTGCGCCAGCCGCTGGGCATCCCGCGGGAGCCTTCCACACGGGATTCAATAACGTATACATCCCCTAAAAGGCCTGCTTCTACATTGCGTTTCATAAGTACAAAATCCCGGTTTGTGCGCCGGTTGTGGTCAATGGTAAATACTTTGCCAGTTTCTTTTTGAGCGGCGATAATTTTTTCCAATTCAGCGGAAGAATTGGTAACCGGTTTTTCGCTGATGACATGTTTCCCAGCGCGCATTGCCTCAATGCAAAGCTCCATATGCGCTTCGTTTGTGGTTGCCACCAGCACCAAGTCAATTTCCGGGTCGGCAAATAACGCTTCTTGGAGCTATACGACTGATAGCCCTGTTTTTCAGCGACTTTGCCGCGTTCCGGATTGACATCGTAAATGCCTTTGAGTTTAATGCGCGGATAGTTTTTTAACGTTTGTTCATGATAGCCGGCCATTCCGCCGTAACCGATAATTCCGAGTGTATGCTGTTCCATTATGCCCAAAACATCTCCCCTGCTTGTTCATGGATGAGGACTTCGTTTAAGAACTTGATGGCTTTTTCCAGGCCTTCGGTCGGGCTCATCAAGCCGTCCTCGTGTTCAATGCTGATGGCGCCGTCATAGCCTACCATCCGCAGCGTACTGATGATATCATTCCATACCTCTTTCCCGTGCCCATATCCAACCGTACGGAAAATCCATGACCGTTCTGACAGCCGTTCAAACGATTTGGTATCTAAGTTACCATTGACATGGCTGTTAATTTCATCAATGCGGGTATCTTTGGCATGGAAGTGGTAAATAGCGCCTTTGAGTGCGCGGATAGCGGCGGTTGGTTCAATGCCCTGCCAGAACAGGTGGCTGGGGTCAAAGTTTGCGCCGATGATATCGCCAACAGCAGCGCGCAGCTTTAAAGTTGTTTCAGGGTTGTATACCACAAATCCCGGATGCATTTCAAATGCGATGTGTTTAATGCCATGTGCTTTGGCAAATTCTGCTTCTTTCTGCCAGTAGGGGATGACTACTTCATTCCACTGCCAGTTGAGCACCTTGGGATAGTCTTCCGGCCAAGTGCAGGTGACCCAGTTGGGATACTGGGAGGTCGGGCAGTCGCCCGGGCAGCCGGCAAAACCAATAATGGTATCTACTTCCAGCATTTCTGCGGCGCGGATGGCGTTTTCAAACTGCTCATGGTACATGGTGGCAATTTCTTTGTTGGGATGTACCGGATTGCCGTGGCAGCTAATCGCACAAATTTCCATGTTATATTTTTTAAACAGGTCTTTCGTTTCTTTTACTTTAGCGGGGTTTTCAAAATATTCCGCCGGTTTCAAATGCGCGTCGCCCGGTGTGCCGCCTGCGCCGATTTCCATGGCCTGGACGCCGAGCGGGCTTAAGTATTGCAGCATTTCTTCCAATCCCATGTAGCTCACAATCGGGTCAAAAACACTTAACTTCATTTTTATTTCCTCCTTTTATAATAATTATTAAAATTCTACAATGTTGCCTGTTTTGGCGCTTTCATAAATGGCTTCCAAAATTTGTGTGACAACAATTGCCTGTTCCGGTTTTACCACCGGTTCGGTATCGTTTATAACTGCATCAATCCATTGGCGGGCTTCCACGTCGGCATCGTTTTCTGCTTTTCCGTCAAAGAAGGCTACGCCGCCGGAAGACAGTTCTGGTTTGATGGTGATCAGTTTTCCAAATTCGGTTGTGTTGATGCGCAGTCCATCGTCCATATCCGCACCGGCTTTGGTGCCGGCCAGCGTAGTTTTTGCCTCTTTTGTATCCAGCATATTGATTGCCCAGCTGCTTTCCAATACAATGGTGGCGCCGTTTTCCATTTCAATAAAACCAAAAGCTGAATCTTCTACAGTAAATTCTTTTGGATCCCAGTCGCCCCAAGCATTGCCAGTTTCAGTTTGATCACCCAGTTTTTTATACACCACTCCTTTGACAGACTTGGGCTTATAGTTGTCCATACACCAAAGTGTCAAATCCAATGCATGGGTGCCAATGTCGATAAGCGGGCCGCCGCCTTGTTCTTCTTCATTTAAAAAGACGCCCCATGTGGGTACCGCGCGGCGGCGGATGGCATGCGCTTTTGCGTAGTAAATATCACCCAGGTCGCCCCGTTCGCAGGCGCGTTTTAAATATTGGCTGTCGGGCCGGAACCGGTTTTGATAGCCAATGGTTAGCTTTTTGCCGGTGCGTTTATGGGCGTCCAGCATAGCTTTAGCGTCCGCGTATGATTTTGCCATCGGTTTTTCGCACATTACATGGCAGCCAGCTTCCATAGCATCGATGGAAATGGGGGCGTGTTCCCGGTTCGGTGTCAGTACATGGACAATATCGAGTGTTTCTTTTTCCAGCATTTCTTTATAGTCCTTGTACACCCTGGCGTTTTGAACACCGTATTCTTTTGCGGCTTTTTCTGCACGTTCTACAATGATATCGCAGAATGCAACCAGTTCAACCTCTTTGATGTGGCTGAGGGCAGGCAGGTGTTTTCCATTTGCAATACCACCGCAGCCGACAATCCCTATTTTTAACATTTTATTACACTCCCTTATACATAAATTTTTGTGGAATTGCGTTCGATGATTTGGTGGGTTAAAAACTGGTGTGAAATTGCACCGGTTTTTAAATTGTCATACAGCATATGAAATGCAGTTTCCCCAAGCTCCCGCTGCGGCTGTGCAACGGTTGACAAGGGAGGCTCAAATAAATGGGTGATATCCGTGTTGTCAAAACCGATCACCGCAACATCCTGCGGGACGCGCAGGCCGGCTGTTTTAAGCGCAGAAACAGCCCCGGCTGCCATCCGGTCGGATATGGCAAATACTGCGTCAAAAGCGATGCTTTTTTGTAACAGGCCTGAAATGGCACGGATGCCGCTGCGGTAGCCATAATTGCCGTGGCATAGGAGGCGTTCGTCAAACAAAATACCATGTTGTTCCAGTGCCCGCCGGTATCCGTCCAGCCGCAGCTTGGAGGAAACCAGGTTATTTGCAACACCAAGATAGGCAATTCTGCGCCGGTTTTGTTCTGCCAGCCGGCTGACTGCGTCAAAAGCCGCCTGTTCGTTGTCAATTGATACATAGGAAGTGCTGGCTGTATCTACATATTCACTGCATTGAACCACGTGGTATTGCTGAGAAAAGCGGCGCATTTCTTCTGCTGACATGGTTGTATTCATAATAATGGCGCCGTCCGCCAGACGGTTGCGAATCAAATCCAAATAGGAATTTTCACTATTCCGATCGTTATTGGTAACACAGATCATGCTATTATAACCAACTTTCCGTGCTGCATGGTCAATCCCTAATACAACCTTACTGCAGAAATTGTTTGCTATGGTTGTTAAAATAACCAGGATGATATGGGTTTCCTTAGTGCGTAAATGCCGGCCCAGCAGGTTTGGCTCGTAGTGGTATTGTTTGGCTGCTTCTAATACCCGCTTGCGCGTTTGCGGTGAAATCCCCGGTGCATTGTTGAATGCGCGGGATACAGTGGCTACCGATACATTTGCAAGCCGTGCAAATTCCTGGATGGTTATGATATCACCTCCATTGTAATCGGTATGGCATGAGGATATTTCTACAGTGCCGCTATGTTCGTAATCGATTACGAACATAGCATATACGAAACGCAGGTATTTGTCAAGAGGGTGAAAAAAATTTGTATTAAGTATCTAAAGGGAATGTCCCACGAATCCGGGTGTGTCATATAAAAAATAAAAGTATGCTCTTTTTTACATACTTTTAAAAATAAACTATATAGATATAAAATAGCTCATACAGTTTATTCGATTATCGTATGATTGCCTATATAATTCAAGTATAAATTAACTGAATGGGCGTGATTTTAGTGGATTATTTTAAAATTGGTCAAAAAATTAGAAAATATCGGAAATCGCTTGGCCTTTCGCAGGAACAGCTCGCTGAGCAAGCAGGGATTTCTGTTACACATATGAGCCACATTGAAACCGGAAATACCAAACTAAGTTTGCCGGTGTTTGTTGCTCTGGCAAGAGCGCTGAACGTGCAGACGGACGATTTGCTGACGGATATCCCTGATGGGCGCAGTATTGCGCTGCATGAAGTAGCAGATATTTTAGGGACCTGTACCACCAAACAGGTCCGGATTATTGCGGATTTGGTAAAAGCAGTTAAAATCATATTGGACAAGCATGAAGATTAAAATGAGTTCCTGTTTTTTTCCTGTTTGATAGGTATTTGACTGCCATAGCCAGGAACGGCGATTACACCGCGCAGCTTTTGCCATTTAAAGATTCCAGTATAGGTATACTATGAGTGCTGCATTGATAAGAATAACTGTTACAATACCTAGTATGGCTAAAATGCGTACACGGATGCTGTGCCGTAGTGTTTTGCCACAAATGGGGCAGATTCGTGTTTCTTCCTCGATTGGATGACCACATTTTGGACAGACCATTTCTTACCTCCGGGATTTGCGTGATATGAACATTGTACACGATATGGATAGCGCGGTCAATGGGGTTGCTGTAATTTTTGCTTTCTACTGCGGATTGCATTGACGGCTGACGGCTTTTATGATAGGATAAAATAAAATGCAGGCGAATGTGGGGTGGAAGGATGGCAGATAACATAGAATTAATAGAACGGGCTATCCGTTGTATCCGCGAGCAGTATCCCGGGATCAGGGAACAGGATTTGCGGGATATATTTAGCAAAGCAGATATTGCAGATGTAGAACGTTTGCGCGGTGCAATGAGCCGGCTGACATTAGAGAAATTAGCCCATTTGGTAGATGAAAGCGAAGGGGGAAAAGCTGATGAGGATTGAAACAAAATTGCTGCATGAAGGATACCGTCCCGGTAATGGGGAACCGAGAACTTTGCCGATATACCAGTCTACGACTTACAAATATGATTCGGTAGAGCATGTTGGGAAGCTGTTTGATTTAACGGCAGAAGGGCATATGTATTCGCGTATTTCCAATCCGACAGTAGATATGCTGGAAAAAAAGCTAGCTGCTTTAGAAGGGGGCGTTGGTGCGCTCTGTACAACGTCCGGGCAAGCGGCGTCGTTGTTTGTAGTACTTAATATTTTAAAAAGCGGAGACCATTTGGTTAGTGCTGCCACCATTTATGGCGGTACGATCAATCTATATAACGTAACGTTAAAACGGTTTGGCATAGATGTGACATTTGTCAATCCGGATGCGGATGAAATGGAAATCCAAGCGGCGTTCCGGCCGAATACGAAGGCAATGTTTGGGGAAACAATTGCCAATCCGGCACTTACGGTATTAGATATTGAAAAATTTGCACGGATTGCGCACAAAAACGGTGTTCCGTTGATTGTGGACAACACTTTTGCAACGCCAGTTTTATGCCGGCCGATTGAACATGGTGCTGATATTGTAACGCATTCCACTAGTAAATTTATAGAGGGACATGCCGTGCAATTGGGCGGTGTTGTAGTTGACAGCGGGAATTTTGATTGGACCGGTGGGAAATTTCCGGAAATGACAGAACCGGATGAGTCGTATCATGGAGTGGTCTATACCCGTGATTTTGGAAGGGCTGCTTATATTACGAAAATGCGGGTACAGCTTATGCGGGATATTGGGGCATATCCTTCTGCACAGGAAGCTTGGCTGACCGATTTGGGATTGCAAACTTTGGCGGTGCGTATGGAACGCCATTGTTCCAATGCGCTTGCAGTAGCAGAATATTTAGCGGCGTCTGAAAAAGTGGAATTTGTCAATTATCCTATGTTAAAAACAGACCGTTATTATCCGCTGGCCCAACGGTATTGCCCGAATGGAGCAGGCGGCGTTCTTTCTTTTTCGCTGCGAGGCGGAAGGGAGTGTGCGGTTAGATTTATGAACGGGCTACGGTTAGCAACGATAGAAGTGCATGTGGCAGAGGTACATACAGGTGTGCTGCACCCGGCAAGTTCTACACACCGGCAATTGACTGATCAACAATTGGTGGAAGCGGGAATTACGCCAGGTTTGATCCGGTTGTCGTGCGGGATTGAACATATAGATGATATTTTAGCGGATATCCGGCAGGCGCTTTCAGCGTTGTAAAAAATCCGCCCCAGTTATGAAAGGGGCGGATTTTTTTCATTGTTTAATACTGCTGACAGTACGGTGCAATTCGCCGATGTAGTCATTTAAAATTCCCATATGGGTTTGATAACGTTCGTATTCGTATAGAATGCGGACTTTGTTTTCTGCTACATCATCATACTGAAAGTATCCTTGTAAAATATCGCTTGACATAGCTTGTGCTTTTTTTGTTGTGTCTTGTACGTGCTGAATTGTTTCGCTGGGAATTTGCAACATTGGGGAATCCATATTTTTACACCTCCATAAAATAACTTGCTTTTGCAGCAGGTGTCTGGTATACTAAGGATACCAGATACCAATCTGTACGGAGCAGTGTTTCCGCTTGGTCGCCAAACTTAGACGGAGCCTGCTCTGGTTTTGTATTACCCATTGTTACCCGGAAGTAACCGGATGGCACGGCGGATGGCCTCGGATTCGGTAACCTGATGCGTTTGGCAGTATTCTATCAAAATGGCATCGGTTTCCTCGTCTAGTTTTGCTTGGACGCGCCTGTTTTTAGGGCTGAGAGTTGGCCTTCCGACTTTTTTTGGTACTTCCATTTTACCACCTCGCTTTCTGTACCATATACAGTTTATAATTTGATACTACAAAAGTCAATATCGTGAATTAAAATATAGTCAATATGAATAAATTTATTATAATATTTTATTCATAATAAACAAATAATGCTAATTATCAATAAAATAATTAAGTACTACAAAATTATTTTATTGATTTCATTTAAAAATATATACTTTGGAGAGCGTACTTTTGAATATTACGGGTATACTTTATTTATTCATGAAAGGATGACGGTTAATGCGGACAAAAAAAATTGCAGAATC
>CALGRC010000062.1 GCA_937959315.1 uncultured Clostridia bacterium
GGTACTGTGTTTTGTGGTGAAACCATTGTACCAGAAAGGCTGGCGGGTCTTCAACTTTCATTTAACTTTACAGTACGTTTATTTTTTAAAGGGGGATAATTTTATGAAACGTATGCTTTGTGCATTGCTGGCAGTCCTGCTGCTATGCACGGCGCTGCCGCTGGCTGCCAGCGCTGAGGAAATGATGAATTTTTATTACAGCGACGGCCGGATGGCTACCGTACCGGCTTCCATGGCCGACCAATGCCGGGCGGACGGCTGGACCGACTGGTTCCCTTACTGTGGCATGACCATCTGGATTACAGACACATACTTAACCGGTCATACCACCGACCTATACGGAACGCCTACTTACCAGATACTCAGTAATCCGCTGACCTATACACAGGCCACCGTTGTATGGTATGACGACCAGGATTTTGTATCGCTGGGCGGTTACCAAAAACAGCTCAAAACCCTGATTATTGACGTAAACGGCACCCAACTCAAAATGCCATTTGGCGATTTTTTGCGCGGCAGATGGGAATTGTGGGACACCACCCAGATTTACTGGGAAAACCCGAAAACGCTCAACGGCGTTTCTGACGAAAGCTGGAACCGCATCCAGAACGGCGAATTCTGGCTGGGCATGCCGGCAAATGAATTCCTGCTCTATCAACAGTTCCCGCCCGACCGTATCAACAAATCGGATTACGGCTATGGCGTCCTGGAACAATGGGTATACGATTTCAGCAACGGTGTCAGCTATTATTATTTTGAAAACGGCGTACTCACCAGTTACCAACGGTATTAAAAGGACATAAAAAAATCCCCGCTTCTTTGGGAAGCGGGGATTTTTTTATGTCTGCTTCTTATTTCACAGCATCTTTCAAAGCTTTGCCAACTTTGAAGGCCGGAACAGTTGCCGCCGGGATGTTGATTTCTGCGCCAGTCTGCGGGTTTTTGCCCTTGCGAGCCGCGCGCTTTTTGGTTTCAAAGGTGCCAAAGCCCACCAAGGATACTTTGTCGCCTTTCTGGAGCACTTCGGTTACGCTGGAAACAAACGCATTGAGCGCTTTTTCTGCGTCCTTTTTGCTCAATTCTGCCTTATCGGCAATCATTGCTACCAAATCGCTTTTATTCATTGCCTGAAACCTCCTAGAATATTATGGAATGGCTATAGTATAGCAGATACCAACCGCCTTTTCAAGGGGGCTGTCCACCAATTGGCGCAAATTTGTATGATATTTCAAAAAACCAAGCCCGCTCTATTGCATTTTCTACAAAGAATTGCCTGTTTTTCCAGTTATCAAGCGGATTTCGGGTTTCTTGTTCCTGCCGGATTTTCCAATTAATTGCTCACCTTGAGCTTTTGCCACAAGTCAGAATATTTCTGTGTAAGCTCTTTATCATATTTGAATACTTCCAGCCCGGTCAGGGAAGACAAATCCGGATAGCGGAGCGGGTCGTTTTTCACATCGTCGTCCAGCATCTCCTGCGCAGCCGTATTGACGGTGGAATACCCAATATATTCGGCATTGCGCAGCGCAATGTCCGGCCGGCACATAAAATCGATGAATTTTTCCGCCTCTGCCTGGTGCTTGCTGGTGGTCGGGATGGCCATTGCGTCAAACCAGATGTTGCTGCCCTCTTCCGGAACGGCATATGCCAAATCGGGGTTTTGCTCGATGCAGTAAAATGCATCGCCCGACCAGGCAACTGTCATGGCGCCCTCGCCGTTGATCATTTTATCCTTTACCTCGTCGCCCGCATAGGCCAGCACCAGCGGTTTTTGCTCGATCAGCGCGTTGAGCGCCTCGTTGAGCTCCTGTTCGTCGCCGGTATTCATAGAATATCCCAGCATTTTTAAAGTTATCCCCAAGGTATCGCGTTCACTGTCCAGCATAAAGATGTTCTTTTCATACTTTTCGTCCCACAAAATCTTCCAGCTGGTCACCGGTTCATCCACCATGGTCTTGTTGTATAAAATCCCCATCGTCCCCCACATATACGGCACGGTATACTCCTCGTTGGGGTCATAATCCATGCCCTTGTACTGGCCGCCAACATTGGAATAATTGGGAATGTTATCATAATTGAGCTTGTTGAGCAGCCCCTCGTCGGCCATTTTCTGCACCATGTAGTCAGACGGGAACACCACGTCATAATCCGAACCTCCGTTGGCTACCTTGACGTACATTTCTTCATTGGTATAATAAGTTTCATAGTTGATTTTGATTCCCGGGTTTTCCTCTTCAAAAATATCGAGCACGTCCTCGTCGATATAGTCACCCACGTTGTACACATTGAGACGCACCGTCTCTCCGCCGCTGCCGCCGCATCCGGACAGCAGCCCAGCCGCCAGCACAGCGGACAAACCCAGACAAACCAATTTTTTCATTTCAAAAAACTCCCCCTTTAATGGAAACTATATTCAACCGGCCAGCAGCACGTTTTTCGATTTGTCGCGCGACGACCGTTTGTTGATGAGAATGAGAAGCAGCAGCACCACCACAAACATTATGGTGGACAGTGCGTTGATTTTTGGATTGATGCCCCGTTTTGCCATAGAATATACATAAATAGACAAATTGGACACCCCGTTGCCGGTGGTAAAAAAGCTGATGATAAAATCATCCAGCGACATGGTAAAGGACAGCAGCAGCCCATTGATGATACCCGGCCACAGCTCGGGGAAAATCACCTTACGGAACGCATGCAGCGGCTTGGCGCCCAGGTCCAGCGCCGCGTCGTATAAATCGCGGTTGAGCTGCGTCAGATTTGGCGTAACCGACAATACCACATACGGGATATTAAAGGTGATATGCGAAAGCAGCAAGGTGAAAAACCCGCGCGGGATGTGGACCGCCACAAATAATATCATCAGCGACACACCGGTGACCAGCTCGGAGCTGACGACTGGGATATTGGTAACCATAGCAATGGCGGCCTTGACCGTTTTATTGCGGTAGGCCTGGATACCAATGGCCGCCATGGTGCCGATGATGGTGGCAATGACCGCCGACAGCACCGCAATGGCAATGGTATTGTACAGCGCTGACAAAAGCTGGGAATCTTCAAACAGCTCCACATACCATTTGAGCGAAAACCCGCCCCAGGTGCCGCGCGACTTGGCGGCGTTGAAAGAATAAACCATCAGCACTACCACCGGTGCGTATAAAAATAGGAACAGCAATACCATATAGATGGAACTGCCGATATTTCTCTTTTTGGTTTCCATATTGATACGCACCCCCTCAAAACATTGCGATTTCCTGCTGGCCGCGGTTAAACAGCTTCATAAGCTGCATGGCCAAAAAGACCAGCACCATCATAATGATGGACAGCGCAGAGCCAAAATTCCAGTTGCCCGCCCGCAGGAACTGCTGCTCAATCAGGTTGCCAAACAGCATATAATGCCCGCCGCCCAGCAACTGGGAAATGATAAAGGTGGTAACCGCCGGCAGGAACACCATCGTAATGCCCGAAATAACCCCCGGCAACGCCAGCGGGAAAATGATTTTCCAATACACCCGCAGCTTATTGGCGCCCAAATCCTCCGCAGCCTCAATGATGCTATCGTCAATTTTGATTAGCACCGAATAGATGGGCAGTATCATAAACGGGATAAAATTGTACACCATGCCCAGCACCACCGCGCCGGAAGTATACAAAATGTTCAGATGCGGTAATTTGAACAGTTCCAAAAACGAATTCAACAGCCCGTTTTTTTCCAAAATGGTCAGCCATGCATAGGTGCGCAGCAGCATGTTCATCCACATGGGCATGACAAACAGCAGCAGGTAACTGCCACCCTTTTTCCCCTGTGCGGCGCGGCGCTTGTCGCGGTTGGACAAAATCATGGCCGCCGGGAACCCCAGCACCAGGCAGAAAACCGAGCTGATAACGGCAATCCAGACCGACTTGAGCAAAATGCCCATATAAGATGGATCTTTGAAAAACTGCGCATAATTTTCCAGCGTAAACCTTCCGCCGTCGGCTGACTGTACGCTGTAGAGCAGCACCAGCACAATGGGCGCCAGCACAAATGCCGTCATCCAAAGCAGATGCGGATAAGACAGGTACCGTTTATACATTCCGCCGCTCCCCCCTACGATTTTTTCATAATATGGATATCAAAGGGTTTTACCAGCAGCCCCACATTTGCGCCAACCTCCTGCGGCTGGGTGTCATGCACCATCCAGGTAAAGCCAGGCGACTGGATGATGATTTCATAATGAACCCCTTTGAAGGTGACCGATTCCACTGTTCCGGAAACCTTGCCGTTTTCCGCGTCCACCACGTACAAATCCTCTGGGCGGATGACCACATCCACCGGCTCGTCTATGGCAAAGCCGGTATCCACACAGTCAAATTCCACCCCGCAAAATTCCACCAGGCAGTCGTGTTTCATCACGCCATCCAAAATATTGCTCTCGCCAATAAAATCGGCTACATAGGCATTTTTGGGCTCATTGTAAATATCGATGGGCGTACCCACCTGCTGAATGGTGCCCTCGCGCATAACAGCCACCGTATCCGACATGGTCAGCGCTTCTTCCTGGTCATGCGTCACATACACAAAGGTAATGCCCAGCTCCCGCTGCATATTCTTGAGCTCTATCTGCATCCCCTTGCGCAGCTTTAAATCCAGCGCAGCCAGCGGCTCGTCCAGCAGCAATACCAGCGGCTTGTTGACAATGGCGCGCGCTATCGCTACCCGCTGCTGCTGTCCGCCGGAAAGCGAACCCACGCTGCGCGGCGCAAAGCCCTTTAAATTGACCAGCTCCAGCACTCTTCCCACTTCGCGGTCAATCTCTTTTTTGTCCTTTTTTTGTATTTTCAGCCCAAACGCAATGTTATCATACACATTCATGTGCGGGAACAGCGCATATTTTTGAAATACCGTATTGACCTTGCGCTGGTAGGGCGGCACCGGAGACAAATCCTTCCCTTCAAACAGCACCGCTCCCTCTGTGGGGTGCTCAAACCCCGCAATGATACGCAGCAGAGTGGACTTCCCGCAGCCCGACGGGCCTAAAAGGGTTAAAAATTCATTGCGGTCAATATATAAATCGACATTGGAAAGCGCGTCAGTTGTGTCAAAGGTCTTGGTGACCCCTTTTAATTCAATCAAATGTTCAGACATCGTCTCGGTCCTCCCCACATTAAAAATTGGGCGGCGTACACACCCACAGCACCACCGAGCGGCCTTTTGCCGCATTTTCAATAGAATGCACCCGGTTGGGTTTAAAATAAAAGCTCTCATTCTTTTTGGCCTTGTACACCTTATCGCCAATATGCAGCAAAACCCGGCCGGAAAGCACATAGCCAAATTCCTCGCCGTCATGCGGAACATCCTCTACCGATTTGCCGCCTTCAAGCAATTCCAAAATAATGGGTTCCATCGCATTTTTTTGTGAATTTGGCACAATCCAATTGATGATATGCCCAAGGTCGCGGTTTTCCTTTACAAATACATCCTCCTTGGAAAACACCACATCCTCGTCCAGCGCATCGTTGAAAAAATCCTTTAAATTGGTCCCCAGGCATTGCAGCAAGTCGCATAATGTGGCAATGGACGGAGAGGCAAGGTCGCGTTCAATTTGCGAAATAAACCCCTTGGAAAGCTCGCTGCGGTCGGCCAATTCTTCCTGCGTCAAATTGTTTTTGATACGCAGACGCTTGATTTTTTCACCAATTTCCATTCTGCCGCCTCCCAAAAAGTTTATCAAAATCAATTATTTTGTTTAACAATTCTAAACAACAAACAGGACTAATTATAATCCCGTTTGATACAATTGTCAATACATTTTACAAAATTTTTATACAGCATTTTCCTTGCAATTGCCCGTTTGCTTTGCTATACTATTGTTAATTATTTTTTCATACCAGGAGGCGGCAAAAATGCAGAACATCCCACTTTGGGAACCATCCGAAATACCGCTGTTTGATGCATCCATCGGGCAGCCGGAACCGTCCATGGCCTATTTCCCGTGCGACGGTGCAAAAAGCTGTGTTGTCATATTCCCCGGCGGCGGCTATGCCATAAAAGCTGACCACGAAGGAAGCGGATATGCCAAATGGCTCAATTCCATCGGGGTTGCGGCATTTGTAGTGGATTACCGCGTAGCGCCCTACCGCTACCCAGCCGAACAGTTGGACGCACAGCGGGCAGTACGGCTGGCGCGGCATCTCAGCAGTACATACGGGTACAGCAACAACAAAATCGGCGTTATGGGTTCTTCCGCCGGCGCACATCTGGCTGGCAGCGAAGCGCTGCTCTGCGGCACATTTGGCTATGAATCGGATAGCATCGACCAAATCAGCGCCCGCCCAGACTTTATGATTTTATGCTACGGGGTACTATCCTTTGGGAAGTTCGCCCATACCGGAAGCCGCGGCAATTTATTGGGGGAACATGCCGACCCGGCGCTGATTGCACGGCTGTCGCTGCCCGAAGCAGTCACCGAGGCTGCGCCGCCTGCATTTTTATGGCATACCACAAATGACGGCGGCGTTCCAGTGGAAAATTCTTTGATGATGGCCGCCGCATTGCATGCCCACGGCGTTGCCTGTGAGCTGCACTGTTTCCAGGAAGGGCCGCACGGGCTGGGCTTGGCACTAGACCATCCGGACGTTGCACAGTGGGCAGGCCTTTGCCAAAACTGGCTGCGGAAAAACCAGTTCATATAAGAAAAACCCCCGCTGTTATAAAACAGCGGGGGTTTTTAATTGGGCCTATCAAAACCTTACCAGAATAACATGTCAAACCCTTTGAGCTTATAAATTGCCTCTGCAAAGAAATAATCGCCGTAAATAATCGGGATGTGATGATTGCTGCGGTGATACGCCTCTGTACCACCCTGCAAAATGGACTGTTCTTCCTCTGTCCAGTCGCAGAACTTTGCCTCCATGGCCCGCAGCAAATTCATTGCCGCCCGCAGATACGTTGATTTTTCATATTCAGGCACACAGTTGGCAATTTCCAGCAAGCCACAGGCTGCACAGGCGCCGGCAGTGGTATCATAAATGACCGGCTCGGCCGGGGACCGGAAATCACATTTTGGCAGAAAATCATCGCATACACAGGAAATGAAATAATGCGCCACCCGTTTCGCGGTATCCAGATATTCCTGCTTCCCTGTATGGAGATAGCTCAAAACAAACCCATACAGCGCCCAGGCCTGCCCGCGCGACCAGGAAGATTCCGGCGCATATCCCTGCCCGTCTACCGGGCCGAGCAATTCGCCGGTATCGGGATCATACGTTAAAATATGATATGCCGACCCGTCTGGACGGATATGGTTGTGCATCGCCGTATCGGCATGGTTCATGGCAATATAGCGGAACCGCGGGTCTTTCATTTCGTCTGACGCCCAGTAAAGCAGCGGGATATTCATCATACAGTCAATGATAACCCAGCCAGTCTGGTTTTTCCCGTTCCACGCACGGATAAACTTGCCGGCGTCATTATAGCGGGACGCCAGGGTGCTGGCCGCAAACATCACCCGGTTGAAGGATTCTTCGCCGCCAAACAGGCGGTAATTCACGCCGGCAGAAATGTGCCACATAAAACCCACATCATGGTGCAGGCAGCGGTAATTTTTAAGCGCCGCGTCCAAAAGCCCCTCTGCGCGCTCCGCTACCCTGCGGTACTGCTCATCTTTGGTCCCCACATACATCAGCCACATCAGGCCCGGCCAAAACCCATTGGTCCACCAATCGGGCGCAACCTTGGACTTATCATCGTGAATTCCATGGATGGTGGTATACGGCAGCTTATCCTTGGAAGCCTCGCTGACTACCTTAAGCTTACTGTCCAGCTTCCCCCAAATCTCGTCTACCCATGCTGTTTCATGCTCGGTCAATTGAAACATGGTATCCTCCTTATTTTTTGGCGCCCGCAGCACCCATTCTCACAGCGCCAACCCATCAACGCCGCCTGGGCATATACGGCTGCATGCCAATGATACCTTTTATTATAGTACAGGTTCCCATAAAATTCAAGCTTTTTGCCCAGAAACGTGCAGGTGTATAATATGGACATCCACCCGCGCGACCACCAGCGACGTATACGCCTCAACCGGCCCTTTCACCTGCTGCTGGACAGCGGCAGCGCACCGGCGGAGGTCATGGCCGTACTCCAGCGTCACATCCATGGAAAACACCATCCCGTCCGGCTGGCTATACACCGTCACCCGGTGGACCTTGTACACCCCATCGCACTGTTTGGCCTCGTGCGCACACATTTGGCACAGTACATTATCGTAAATTTTAAAATCGCCCATATAGCTGAACGCCGGCCGGACAATGGACTTTTCCGCCACATACATCTTGTTATTGCTGCGCCGTTTAAAAACCTTGAGCGGGTCTACCAAATATCCAGAAAACGCCTCTTTAATCTCAAAGGTTGGCACCGGCACTACATGTTTTCCCTCTTCGCGGCGGCTGCGCAGCGCCTGGCTGATCTCCTCTTTTGTCGCCACATCCTCAATCATAATGAACTGGTCGGGCGCATGCAGCCCCAGTGCAGATACAATTTTATTCACCATCCCCACCGACGTGCCCAGCACCAAAATACCCTCCGGCCGGTTTTGGGCAATGGCTGCTGCCACCGCACGGCGCTGGCCTTCATCTACAAACAGCGCGCGCTTGATAGAACCAATTTTGGTCTTTTCCTGTTTGGCCGATGTGCCTGCCACAATTTTATGGTGGCTGATCAGCAGCCCATCGTCGATGATAAAATCCAAATGCTGTTCTTTCGCCAGCCACATGGAACGGTAGCTTTTCCCCGTCCCGCTGGCGCCCACAAACCCCACAACCCTCATACGTCTTCCCCGCCGTCATTGGAAATTTTATAAGACAACGTCATAAGCGAATCACTCAAATGGACATTTTCCACCGCTACCCCATCCGGAAGCTGCAATTCCGCATAGGAAAAATTCCACAGGCCTTTAATGCCCAATGCCACCAGTTCGTTCGCCACCTGGTTCACCGCCGTTTTGGGCACGGTCAAAATCGCGATGTCCGGTTTTTCCGTTTTCACAAATGCAGGCAGTTCGTCGCTGTGCCGCACGGCAATGCCATGGATCACCCGTCCGGTAATGGCCGGGTCGGAATCAAAAATCCCAATCAAACGGAACCCGCGTTTTTCAAAATTGGTATGGTTTGCCAATGCATGGCCCAGGTTGCCCGCACCGACAATGATGGTCTTATAGCCGCGGTCCAACCCTAAAATGGCGGCAATTTCATGGTAGAGCATTTCCACGTTGTAACCATAGCCCTGCTGTCCAAATCCGCCAAAGCAATTCAAATCCTGCCGGATTTGCGAGGCGGTGACGCCCATTTTGATACTCAGTTCCCGGGAGGACACCCGGTAAACCTGCTTTGCCAGCAGTTCCCCCAGGTAACGGTAATACCGCGGCAGCCGTTTGACCACCACCAGCGATACCTTTTTATGTTCTTTCATTCTGATCCCTCCCTGCACTGCTTGCAATACTGCGCCTTAGCGTTTGCCGCATGCTGTTCGGCAAGCGCCTGTGCCTTTGCGCCGTCGCCGCACGCAACCGCCTCATAAATAGCCATGTGCTCGGCAAGCGCCTGCTGCGCCCGCGCACGGTCGGCAAACGACCGTGCGCGGGCAATTTTGGTATACCGCTGGAAATTTTGCAGCACACTTTTGAGCGGCCCGCTGCCCGACGCAGCATAGATAGCCTCGTGAAACCTGGTATCCACGCCGGTTAGGGAACCCGCATCCCCCTTGCCGGAATAGAACTCCAACAGATCGATGGATTCTTTCAATGCGGCAAGGCCATCCGGCGTAATATTTTGCGCAGCTTTCCGCGCGGCAAGGCCTTCCAAGCAGATACGGATATCAAACATATCCAAAATATCCGACTCCGAAACGCCAATTACCACCGGGCTTTTGTTGGGGGTGACCGCTATCAGCCCTTCCATTTCCAACTGCCGCATGGCTTCCCGCACCGGAGTGCGGCTGACGCTGTACCGCCGGCACAGCATACTTTCGGTCAGGTTTTCCCCTTTGGCATAGGCAGCGTTTAAAATGTCTTCCCGCAGCGCCGCCGCTACCTGGCTTCCCAGGGAATCGTGCCTGGTTTCAAAATTCATCTGCAACCCCTCATATTTTTTTAATGGTTTCCATTACATAATCGGCAAATTCCGCACCGGTTGCACCGGTATCCCGGCCGGTCATCACCAATTTCTTTTCCTCATACATGCAAATATCCAACGCCCGCTCCAATTTTGCGGCCTTTTCCGCCTCGCCGATATGCTCTAGCAGCATGACGGCTGCACGGATGATAGAGCACGGGTCGGCATATTTGTCGCGCCCTTCGGCGACCATACGCGGCGCACTGCCGTGGAAAGCCTCAAACATCGCGTACCGCTTGCCCAGGTTTGCGCTGCCGGCCGTGCCCACACCGCCCTGGAATTCCGCGGCTTCATCGGTCAAAATATCCCCATACAGGTTTGGCAGTACCAACACCTGGAACTGGGTGCGGCGTTTTTCATCCACCAGCTTGGCGGTCATAATGTCAATATACCAGTCGTCCAGCTCAATGCCCGGATAGTCCTTGGCCACCCGTTTGCAGATGTCCAAAAATTTGCCGTCGGTGGTCTTGACCACATTGGCCTTGGTAACAGCGGTCACGCGGGTTTTACCAGTCTTTTTGGCATGCTCAAACGCCGCGCGCGCAATGCGTTCCGACCCCTCGGTGGTGGTGACGCAAAAATCGAACGCCAAATCATCATTGACGTGTACGCCGCTGCTGCCCAGCGCATACGATCCTTCGGTATTTTCCCGGTAGAAGGTCCAGTCAATCCCCTGTTCCGGTACTTTGACCGGCCGCACATTGGCAAACAAATCCAGCGCTTTGCGCATAGCGACGTTGGCGCTCTCGATATTCGGCCACGGATCGCCGGCGCGCGGGGTGGTGGTTGGGCCCTTCAAAATAACATGGCACTGCTTGATTTCATCCAACACATCGTCTGGAATCGCCTTCCCGGCCGCCACGCGGTTTTCTATCGTCAGCCCTTCTATCACACGGAATTCCACTTTCCCTGCTTTGACCTTATCAGAGAGCAGAAATTCCAAAATCCGGTGCGCCTCACGGGTAATCGCCGGGCCGATGCCATCGCCGCCCACCACGCCGATGATGAGCTTATCCAGCTTACTGTAATCGATAAACCCTTCATCCTGCTTCATGCGCTCTACGCGCTCCAGTTGGTTTTCTACCAGCGCAGCAAAATGTTCGGCCGCTTTGGCCGCCAATTCATGGTTTGTCATAAATTTTTCCTCCTTAATTCTGTTCCCGGGTATAGTTGAGCAGGCCGCCTGCGTAAAGCATATCCTTCTGCCGGTCGGACACTGCAATTTTCGTCACAATTTTGCAGTTTTTGGTCTTATTTTGTACCACTATGGTATCGCCATCGGCCAACTGCTTCCGCACATCGGAAATTTCCAGCTCATCGCCCACATCGATGGCATCATAGTCTGCCTCATTGGCAAAGGTCAGCGGCAAAATGCCCGCATTGATGAGGTTTGCCATGTGGATGCGCGCAAACGACTTGGTGATAACCGCTTTGATACCTAAATACAACGGCGCCAGCGCGGCATGCTCCCGGCTGGAACCCTGCCCGTAGTTGGAACCGCCGATGATAAACCCGCCGCCATTGTCCTTGGCGCGTTTTGGAAATTCCGCATCGCACGGCGCCAGACAGAATTCGGACAGATATGGGATATTGGAACGGAACGGCAGCAGCTTTGCATTGGACGGCATAATGTGGTCGGTGGTGATGTTATCCCCGACCTTAATCAGCGACTTGCCCTCCAAAGTATCTGCCAGCGGCTTGCTGACCGGGAACGGCTTGATGTTGGGGCCGCGCACCACTTCCACATCATTGCCTTCCGGCGCAGGCGCCGCTACCATGTTATCATTGACAACAAAGGACTTGGGCATTTCAACCTTGTAAGTGTAGTCCAGCGTACGCGGGTCAGTCAGGACGCCGGTCAGGGCGCTGACAGCCGCCACCTCGGGGCTGACCAAATACACCTGCGCCGATTTGGTGCCGCTGCGCCCTTCAAAATTGCGGTTAAAGGTACGCAGGCTGACGGCGTCGGTCTTTGGTGCCTGCCCCATGCCAATACAGGGGCCGCAGCCCGATTCCAGAATGCGCGCGCCCGCCGCAATCATATCCGCCAGCGCGCCGTTTTCAGAAAGCATACCCAGCACCTGCCGCGAGCCCGGCGAAATGACCAGGCTGACATCCTCGTGGATGGTTTTGCCCTTTAAAATACGCGCCACCTTCATCATGTCCATATAAGACGAATTGGTGCAGCTTCCGATGGCTACTTGGTCCACCTTGATGGGCCCGATATTTTTTACGGTATCCACTGCGTCCGGGCTGTGCGGCTGCGCCGCCATGGGAACAAGCGCAGACAGGTCGATGGTAAGTTCCTCATCATAGACAGCGTCCGCATCCGGCTTTAATTCCACAAAATCGCCTTCACGCCCCTGCGCTTTCAAAAATGCCCGCGTCACCTCATCGCTGGGGAAAATAGAAGTGGTCGCGCCCAATTCCGCGCCCATATTGGTGATGGTCGCACGTTCAGGCACCGACAGCGTCTGGAT
>CALGRC010000063.1 GCA_937959315.1 uncultured Clostridia bacterium
GTCTGTTTTGGATGCAGCGCAGCCGGCGGAGTTATTTTTTGTAAAGAATATTTGATAAAAAAATAAACCCGAGCAAAAATACTGGTTGACAGGTATTTTTGTCCGGGTTTTTCTTTGGTGGAAATTACAGCAATTCCATCGCTTCCAGCCAGCGTTTTGCAATGATGCCGTGCCCGTACAATGTAGGATGTACGCCGTCTTCTGAAAGTTTGCCGGATGGCTGGTACATGGCCGCTTCGGCCAAGGCGCCGTCCAGCGCGATGTAGGTGCAGCTATATTTGCGCGCCACCCGGCGCACCGCATGAATTTTCGGGTCTAAATCCTCGCGGAAGCACTGCTTTTCTTCCGGCTCGGGCAGCAGGAAGGGTTCCAGCAGCAGGATAGGGATATCGCCCAACGCTGTGCGGGTGCGGGACAACAGTTCGTCGTAATTTTTTTCAAACTGTTCCGTGCTGGTGGGGTCATTGCTGTCATACCGCCGCCAAGTGTCATTGATGCCAATTAAGATGGACAGCAAATCTGGTTTCAAATCCAAGCAGTCCTCGTCCCAGTGCGCCAAGAGGTCGCAGGTACGGTTGCCGCTGATACCGCGGTTGAAAAACTGCAAATCGCTCTCCGGGCACAGGGCGTTGAGCATGGCCGCCACCAGCGCTGGGTACCCGGGCCCCAAATCATTTATATTTTCCCTGCTGCGGCCGCAGTCGGTCACGCTGTCCCCCTGAAATAAAATGCGCGCCTGTTTCTGCAAAAACTCCATTGCCAACTCCTCCTATCAGTATCATTTGCTAGGTTTACTATAGCACGGCAGGGTTGGTTCGTCAAGCATGCTTTTTTCCTTTTGCATCCGTCCGTCCCGCAAAAGTGCATGCAGGCGGGAATGGTCGCCGTCTAAAAGGGCGTCGCGGTATTCGGCCAGGTGCGCAAGGATATTGTCCAGTTCAAACAAAAGCGGGCCGCGGTTCATCAGGAACAGATCCGTCCACATATCCTCGTTTAAGTAGGCCACGCGGGTCATATCCTGGTAGCTGCCGGCCGAAAACCCGCGCTGCTTTTGCTGGGAAGGGCTTTTGATATATGCGCTGGATACTATATGCGCCAGCTGCGAGGTAAAGGCTATGATGCGGTCATGCTCATCCGGCGTGGTTTTTACCACCCGGGAAAAGCCCAAGTCTGCTGCCAGAATGCGGACGGCTTGCAGCGTTCCCTCTGGTATGCTGCCGTCCGGTGTGAGGATGAGGCTGGCGTTCTGGAACAGGTCTTCCCGCGCGTGGGAAAATCCGGAAAATTCCCGCCCCGCCATGGGATGGGCGCCTAAAAACAGGACGCCCGCCTGATGCAGCGGGGCAGAAACCGCATCTACAACCGCGCGTTTGACGCCGCATACATCCATCACCAGGCTGCCGGGACGGAAGGCGCGCGCGTGTGCTTGCAAGAATGCGATGGCCTGTTTGGGGTGCAGGGCAACAATGGTAAGGTCGGCCCCGCCGAGGCCGTCTGTATCAATGGCACGGTCAATGGCGCCATCTTTGAGTGCCTGGCGGATGGTATCTGCATCAGTATCCAGCCCCAGGCAGGTGTGCGGGGTACGGGCTTTGACGGCCTTGCACAGTGATCCGCCGATGAGGCCCAGCCCAACGACTGCAATGGTCATTTTTCCCCGCCTCCTGTCATAGTGCGTCCCTCAAATGACGCACGGCGTTTGATATCCTGCATCATATGGTCAAATTGTGCGGGGGTAAGCGACTGGTCGCCGTCGCACAGCGCACAGGCGGGGTTGTTGTGTACCTCAATCATCAGCCCGTCTGCGCCTGCGGCAATGGCGGCCCGCGAGAGCGGCTCTACCATGTCCCGCATGCCGGCGGCGTGGCTGGGGTCAACAATGACCGGCAAATGCGACTGCTTTTTGAGCAGTGGGACAGCGCTGATGTCCAGTGTGTTGCGGGTCATGGTTTCAAAGGTGCGGATGCCGCGTTCGCATAAAATCACGTTGGGGTTGCCGCCTGCCATGATGTATTCGGCGCTCATCAGCCATTCCTCTATGGTGTTGGCGAGCCCGCGCTTGAGCAGGATGGGTTTTTTGCTGTGTCCCAGTTCCTTGAGCAGCTCAAAATTCTGCATGTTGCGCGCGCCCACTTGGATGACGTCCACATCGGCGAACAAATCGAGATGGATGAGGCTCATAATTTCGGTCACAATGGGCAGCCCGGTCGCTTTTTTCGCGGCTAGCAGGAATTGCAGGCCCTGGTCGTGCAGCCCCTGGAAGGAGTAGGGGGAGGTACGCGGCTTGAACGCGCCGCCGCGCAAAAGGGAAGCGCCGCTTGCTTTCACTGCCTGCGCAACCTCGGTTACCTGCTCGATACTCTCTACCGAACAGGGCCCGGCAATGACTGTAAAATACCCCGCGCCGATTGGCACGCCGCAGGCGTCTACAACGGTATCCTGCGGGTGGAATTTGCGGTTGGCGGCCTTGTAGGGTTCGCTCACCCGGCGGACGGAATCGACAATGCTGTTGGCAAGCACCGTGTCAATATTCACGCGGGAGGTATCGCCGACCAAACCGATGATGGTGGTATACGAACCTTCGCTCAGGTGGGTGGACAGCCCCAGGCTGTGGAAGCGCTCCAGCAGCTCTTGGACGCTTTGCTTGGGCGGGTTTTGCTTCAAAATGACAATCATGGATAATCGCTCCTTTGATTTTTGGTACGAAAAAAGGCGGGCGGCCATTTGCTATGCAAAGACCGTCCGCCCTTTTGGTACGATGGGAATGTTAGGAAAGGGTTTGACAGGTTTTCCTGGCATAGCAAACGCGGCCTGCGTAATAATAGCAGCCCGTAAAATAAAAATATGCGTTTGTGTTGCCAGCAAAGTGCGTCATTTGTATGGCCTCTTTTCCTATATTGGTTGACAGTATAGCAGAAGGAAACGCATTTGTCAAGGGGGAAATGGATTTTTGGGGGACTAGATGGTGATTGTGCTGTTTTTGTTTTGCCCCTTACCGGTTATATTCCTTTATATGGCGGTCAATGCTGCGCTTTGCGGCACGCTCGGCCTCGGCGGCGCGCTTGTCGTAATTTTTTTTGCCGCGTGCCAGCGCCAGTTCCAGCTTAATGCGCGGCCCCTTTAAATATACCTTGAGCGGTATCAGCGCGTAGCCAGCTTCTTTGGTTTTGCCAATCAGCTTTCTAATTTCCGCCTTGTGCAGCAAAAGCTTGCGCACCCGCATGGGGTCGCGGTTGAAAATATTTCCCTTTTCGTAGGGGCTGATATGCATCTGCTTGACAAATACTTCCCCGTTTGTGACGCTGGCATAGGAATCCTTTAAATTTACCTGCCCGGCGCGCAGCGATTTGACCTCGGTGCCCACCAGTTCTATGCCGCATTCGTAAGTTTCCTCAATAAAATAGTCATGGCGCGCTTTTTTGTTTTGCGCCAAAAGCTTTGATTCCATGGCATTATCCCTCCTGTGCCAGTACAAAATCAACCTGCCGCTGGGCCGCGCTGGCCCGTGCTACCGTCACCTGCACGGCGTCGCCGATGCGGAATTGCCGTTTGGTGTGTTCGCCAATAAGCGTCAGGTCGCGTTCGCTGTAGATATAATAGTCGTCGTCCAAGTCGGAGAGCCGTACCAACCCTTCGCAGGTATTGTCCAGCTCCACAAAAAAACCAAACGGGGTAACCGATGAAATTACCCCATCAAAGGTTTCACCGATATGCTGCGCCATATATTCGGCTTTTTTCAAATCGTCCACTTCGCGCTCGGCCTCTTGCGCAGCCAGTTCGGCCTCGCTGGACTGCACCGCCGCCTGCTTGGCAAACGCCCGCAGTTTGGCGTCACGTTTGGCAGATAGCGGTGAACGCAGCATTTCCTTGATGATGCGGTGGATACATAAGTCGGGGTACCGCCGGATGGGGGAAGTGAAGTGGCAGTAGTGCTGGAAGGCCAGCCCAAAGTGGCCCAAATCCTCTTCAAAGTAGCGGGCCTTCATCAGTGACCGCAGCATAACTTTGCTGATGAGCAGTTCCTCTCGCGTCCCCTTGATGGTTTCCAAAAGCTTGGAAAACTCTTTTGGCTGCGGGTCGGTTTCCTTTTTAATGCTGAACCCCAGGTTGCGCATATACTCGTTGAACGCGGTGATTTTATCGGGTGAGGGCCGTTCGTGTATCCGGTAGACAAAAGGCGCCTTGAGCGCTGTAAAATGCGCTGCGACCGTCTGGTTTGCCAGCAGCATAAATTCTTCGATGATACCGTTGGCGGCGGTGACGCGGTATTTCTGGATATCCACCGGATGCCCTGCGCCGTCCAGCAAAATTTTGGATTCTGGGAAATTGAAATCAAGGCTGCCCGCTTTCATGCGTTTGGATTTGAGCCGTTTTGCCAAAGACGCCATGGTGCGCAAATCCCTGGCAATATGCTTGTACCGTTTTTTCAATGCTTCATCGCCGTCCAAGATGGCGGAAACGTCATCGTAGGTCATCCGTTCTGCCGTACATATCACGCTGGGCGTGATACGATGGGATACCACATTGCCCTTTGTGTCAATATCCATGATACATGACAGCGTCAAGCGGTTGACCTGTGGATTTAACGAACAAATGCCGTTAGAGAGCCGCGGCGGCAGCATGGGCACCACCCGGTCTACCAGATAGACGCTGGTGCCGCGTTTGAACGCTTCTTTATCCAGCGCGCTGCCCTCTTTTACATAGTGGCTCACGTCGGCAATATGCACCCCCAGCGTCCAGCCGTCTGCCCGCTTTTCAATGTGTATGGCGTCATCCAAATCCTTTGCATTTGCCCCGTCAATGGTGATGACCGTCTTTTGCCGGAAGTCCTCCCGCCCGTACAGGTCGCTTTCTTCCACTTGGTCTGGGACTGCCTCCGCCGCCTTTTCCACCCGTGTGGGAAAACGGCTGGAAAGCCCATGCTGTTTCATGACGCACAAAATATCCACGCCCGGGTCGCCGGCATTGCCCAGCACTTCGACAATTTTCCCTTCAGCGTTGCGCCGGCCCTGCGGCCATTTGACGATTTTTACCACTACCTTTTGGCCGTTTTTGGCGCCGTGGAAGTCGGATTTGGATACAAAGATATCGGCGGTCAGCCGTTTATCGTCGGGCAGGACAAACCCAAATTTGCTGCCCGTTTCAAATTGCCCCACCACCGTGTCGTGTGCATGGACGAGTATCCGGGTGATTTCGCCTTCCCGTTTTTTATCGCGGCTTTTCCCGCCGCCTTTGCCCGTTATGCGGCAGAGTACCGTGTCGCCGTCCATAGCGCCGCCGGTTGCGTCAGCGGGAATGAAAAGGTCGTCTCCATCCGCCTCGGAAAGCGGCGTCAAAAAGCCAAACCCCCGCTCATGCCCGCGGAACAGCCCGCGGACAAAGCCCAGGCGTACTGCGCTGCCATACCGGCCTTTTTTGGTTTTTACAATGGTCCCTTCAGCCTCCAGCCCGTCCAGCATTGCGGCAAGCTTTCCGCGGTCGCCGTCCGGTACGCCCAATACGGCGGCCAGCTGGTCAAACGTCATAGGCGTGTAGGCGTCCTCCTGCATGAGGGCGGTGATTTTTTCTTCTCGGGTCATAAAAAATTCCTTCTTGTATTCGTAATTATTTCCATTATACCATAAAATGAAAGAAAAGATACTGTTTTTTATTGGGGGTTGCAAAATGCGCCGCCAAAGGGTAAAATATAAAGAACGACAAAAAAACGACATCCTTTGCAAGCGAAAATTCAGAAGGGGGCTGACCCAATGGAACCGATTTTTATGCCTGCGCATATTTTGCTGCCGCAGGTGGCCGATATGACAAAATGGAGCGTAGTTGCGTGCGACCAATATACTTCGCAGCCCGACTATTGGGAACGGGTAGAGGCCTTTGTGGGGGATGCGCCCTCTGCGCTGCATATGATGCTGCCGGAGGTTTATCTGGAAGCGGAGGATGTGGAGACGCGCATCGCCGCTATCCAAACGGCGATGGATGCCTACCTGCAAAGCGGTGTGCTAACCGCATGCGGACAGGCATACATATATGTAGAGCGGACGCTGGACAATGGCCGCACCCGCCGCGGTTTGGTAGGGGCGGTAGACTTGGAAGCCTACGATTACCATGCAGGTTCCGTTTCGCCGGTACGCGCTACCGAAGGGACGATACTTTCCCGCATCCCGCCGCGTGTGCGTGTGCGGTCGGGCGCAAAGCTGGAAATGCCGCACATCATGCTGCTGATTGATGATCCGTCCGATACCGTTATTGGCCCGGTGGCCCATCAGACGGGGGATTTCAAGCGGGCATATGATTTTGACCTGATGGAGCAGGGCGGCCATCTATCCGGTTGGTTTGTAACCGGCAGCGCCAGCAGCCAGGTGATAAAACGGCTGGACTCTCTGGTTGGCCAGTCCCCGCTGGCGTTTGCAGTGGGAGATGGCAACCACTCTCTGGCGACGGCCAAAGCGTGTTATGAACAGTTGAAAATGGAACTGGGCGCACAGGCGGCGCAAAACCATCCGGCGCGGTGGGCGCTGTGTGAAGTGGTCAACCTGCATGACGCATCGCTGGAGTTTGAACCCATCCATCGTGCGGTGTTCGGCGTGGATGAAGCTGCGCTGCTGCATGCCCTGCAAACCAAACTGGGGCTGAAAGAGGGGCGGGGTCCCGGGCAGACAGTTACGGTTGTGACAGCGGACGGGGAAACTGCCTATACCATTGCCGAGCCGTGTGCGAAACTGTCGGTTGGCAGTGTACAAACGGTGTTGGATGGATATTTGAAGGAAAACGGCGGACGGGTGGATTATATCCATGGCGCCGGCACTGTGCGCGACTTGGCAAAAAGCGGCGCGGTTGGGCTGCTGCTGCCGGCCATGGACAAAGCGGAGCTGTTCCCGTCGGTACTGTCGGACGGTGCGCTGCCCAGGAAAACTTTTTCGATGGGCGAGGCCAATGAAAAACGGTTTTATTTGGAAGCGAGATGCATTCGATAGCATATACAGGAATTTTAAGTAGAAAGTGGGATAAACATTATGGAATACCGTGTGGGCATTGACATCGGTTCCACTACACTGAAGGTCGTGGTATTGGATACAGGCGGCAGCATTGTATACAAAAGCTATGAACGGCACCTGTCACAGGTGCGCGAACTGACGGTAAAAAAGCTGCAGGAGTTAAAAGGATTGCTGGACGGGCAGACCATGAAAGCGGCAATCACCGGTTCTGCGGGGCTTGGCGTGGCAGAGGCCAGCGGCGTTGACTTTGTGCAGGAGGTATTTGCCACAGCCGGCGCTGTGCGGCGGCGGTATCCGGCAACCGACGTGGTGATTGAATTGGGTGGCGAGGATGCCAAAATCATTTTTTTGCAGGGTGCAATGGAAGAACGTATGAATAGCACTTGTGCGGGCGGTACCGGGGCGTTTATCGACCAGATGGCAAGCCTTTTGAATATCACTGTGCCCGAGCTGGATAAGCTGAGCTTACAGCACACCAGCATTTACCCCATTGCGTCGCGGTGCGGTGTGTTTGCCAAAACCGACATCCAGCCGCTCATCAACCAGGGGGCGAAAAAAGAGAACATTGCCGCCAGTATCTATCAGGCGGTGGTGGATCAGACCATTGCGGGGCTGGCGCAGGGGCGGCCAATAACGGGGAATGTCCTGTTCCTGGGCGGGCCGCTTGCCTTTTTAAAGGGGCTGCGCGAGCGGTTTGTGGAAACGCTGCATTTGGACGAAGAAAGCGCCGTTTTCCCGGATATCGGGCAGTATTTTGTTGCGCTGGGCGCGGCGTATTATGCGGGCGGGCTGGAAAAATGCTATTCATATGAAGCATTGTGTGCCGCGTTGCAGAAAAAGGGTGCGGTGCAGGCGGCAAGCGGTTTGCCGCCGCTGTTTGCAACTGCGCAGGACTATGAGGGCTTCTGCCGGCGCCATGCGCGCGCCAATGTGCCAGATGCTGATATTGCCACTTATACTGGCGGGGCGTATCTGGGGGTTGACGCGGGCAGCACGACGACCAAAATCTGCCTGGTTGACGAACAAAAACGGATGCTGTATTCCCATTATTGTTCTAATTTGGGCAGCCCGTTGGACATTGTAGAAGCGCAGCTCAAGAGAATTTATGAGTTGTCGGGCGGCCGTATCCAGATCAAAGGGGCGGCGGCCACTGGATATGGCGAAGATCTCATCAAAAACGCTTTTAATTTCGATTTTGGGATTGTGGAAACCATTGCGCACTACCGTGCGGCCCGCCATTTCAATCCAGAGGCGGATTTTATCATCGACATCGGCGGGCAGGATATCAAATGCTTTGAAATCCGGGATGGCGCGGTCAGCTCGGTCATGCTCAATGAAGCGTGCTCGTCCGGATGCGGGTCGTTTATTGAAACGTTTGCCAAGTCGCTGGGCTACGGCGCGGAGGAATTTGCAAAACTAGCCCTTGATGCGCGGCACCCGGTGGATTTGGGTACCCGGTGCACAGTGTTTATGAATTCGTCGGTCAAGCAGGCACAGAAAAACGGCGCAACGGTGGGGGATATCTCTGCCGGGCTTGCAGTTAGTGTGGTTAAAAACGCCATTTATAAGGTCATCCGTGCCAAAAATGCCGATGAGCTGGGCAAACACATTGTGGTGCAGGGCGGTACCTTTTTGAATGACGCAGTGCTGCGCAGCTTTGAACAGCTCCTTGGCCGCGAGGTTACCCGACCGGCCATTGCGGGGCTGATGGGCGCGTTTGGGGCGGCGGTGTTTGCCATGGAGCACAGCGGGGGGACGAGCAGTATCATCAGCGCGGCGGATTTGGCGGCCTTTACGCACACTTCAAAAACGGCCACCTGTAACCTGTGTACCAACCATTGCAGCCTGACGGTCAATATGTTTGCAAACGGCAACAAATTTATCTCGGGCAACCGGTGCGAGCGCCCGTTGGGCGGCGGCAGAGGGCAGGAGCTTCCAAATCTGTACCAGTACAAGCTGCAAAAGCTCTATGCTTACAAGCCGAAGAGCGGCCCGCGCGGGAAAATCGGCATCCCTATGGTACTCAATATGTATGAGAACCTGCCGTTTTGGCATACCTTTTTTACCCAACTTGGGTTTGAGGTGGTCACATCTGAACGGTCGTCCCGCGCGCTGTATGCCAAGGGGCAGCACACCATCCCGTCCGATACCGTCTGTTATCCTGCAAAGCTGGCGCACGGGCATATGGTCAGCCTGCTGGAACAAGGGGTAAAGACCATTTTTTATCCCTGTATGTCCTACAACTTTGACGAGGGTATTTCGGACAACTGTTTCAATTGCCCGGTTGTGGCTTATTATCCTGAATCGCTCAATGCGAATTTGCCGGTGGCGGAGGACGTCAGATTCCTTTATCCGTATCTGTCGCTTAACAACCGCAGGCTGTTTGAAGAGAAGATATGGGACTTTCTGCAAACCTTTACGTCCGGGATTTCCCGGCGGGAGGTCAAGGCGGCGGCTGGCAAGGCCTATGCGGCCTATGCGGCCTTCCGCGCGGATATTGCCGCCGAAGGGCGGCGGGCGGTGGAATTTGCCAAGGCCAAAGGGCTGAAATCCATTGTGTTGTCCGGGAGGCCTTATCATATTGACCCGGAGATCAACCATGGCATCGATAAGCTCATTTCCACACTGGGGTTTGTCATTTTGTCGGAGGACGCGGTGGCGGGGCTGGGGGAATACGGTAAGGTAGACGTGTTAAACCAGTGGACCTACCATGCGCGTATGTACCAGGCGGCGCGGTTTGTATGCAAAACGCCGCATACTGAGCTGGTGCAGCTGGTGTCCTTTGGCTGCGGCATAGACGCGGTGACCACCGACGAGCTGCGTGCCATTTTGCGCAGTTCCGGCAAGCTGTACACCCAGATTAAAATAGACGAGATTAACAACCTTGGCGCGGTGAAAATCCGCCTGCGGTCGCTTAAGGCCGCGATGGAAGAACAGGAGGAGGGAGACCATGAACACGCGAACTGAATACCCAAAATTCACGCCTGAAATGCGGAAAACGCATAAAATTTTAGTGCCCATGATGCTGCCCATCCATTTTGCGCTCATTGTGCCTATTTTAAAGGATTGTGGGTACAACATAGAGGTGCTGGACAATACCGACCAGAAGGTGATTGACGAGGGGCTTAAGAATGTACATAACGATATTTGCTACCCGTGTATGCTGGTCATTGGGCAGATGATTGACGCTTTAAAAAGCGGCAGGTATGATTTGGACCATGTGGCGCTGATGATTACCCAGACGGGCGGCGGCTGCCGGGCGTCCAACTATATTTTCCTGCTGCGCAAGGCGCTGGAAAACAGCGGCTTTGGCAATGTGCCGGTGGTGTCGCTCAACTTTTCAGGGTTTGAGTCTGACTCCGGGTTTTCTTTTACGCTGCCCATGCTGGTAAAGGCCAGCTTTGCGCTCATGTACGGCGATATGCTCATGTGGCTCAATAACCAGTGCCGTTCGCACGAAAAACAGCCCGGCGCCACCAAAAAGGTGCTGGACAAGTGGATTAACCGCCTGTGCGGCCAGTTCCGCAGCCGTGATTTTTTGTCAGTCAAGCGCAATTACCGGGAAATTTTAGAGGACTTTGCTGCCATTGAGCGGGATAACACCCCAAAACCAAAAGTGGGGATTGTAGGGGAAATTTACATGAAATATGCGCCGCTGGGCAATAACCGCCTGGAGGAATTCTTGCTGTCCGAAGGGGCAGAGCCGGTGGTTTCCGGCGTCATGGATTTTTTGCTTTATTGCTTTGAAAATGTATCCATTGACCGCAAGCTGTACGGTACCAACCAATGGGCGCAGTTCCCGGCAAAAATCGCGGTCGGGTACCTGCTCAGGCGGCAGGACCAGATGATCCGCGCCATTACGGAGCATGGAGTGTTTACGCCGCCCGGCAGTTTCCGCAGCTTAGGGCCGCTGGTACAGGGGTACATTGGGCAGGGCACTAAAATGGGAGAGGGCTGGCTGCTGACTGCTGAAATGCTGGAGCTCATTGAGCACGGGGTCAGCAACATTGTGTGTACCCAGCCGTTTGGCTGCCTGCCAAACCATATCATTGCCAAGGGGATGATCCGCAAAATCAAGGACCGGCATCCGCGTGCCAATATCGTGGCCATCGATTACGACCCCAGCGCGACCAAAATCAACCAGGAAAACAGGCTGAAACTCATGCTGGCCAATGCGCGGCTGGACGCAGAAGCACACGGCGCCGCACAGGAGGCTGCCCAGCATGCGGCCTGTGAGGAAGGCGTTTACGTATAATCAAAAAAGGGGCGGCGGATATGGCGTTTTTGACATGGGTATTTTATTTTGCCTTGTATGGGTTTTTGGGCTGGGTGTGTGAAACAGCCTATTGTTCTGTTGCGGCGCGCCGGTTTGTCAACCGCGGCTTTGTCAACGGCCCCTTTTGCCCCATCTACGCGGTGGGGGCGCTGTTCATTGTGGCGGTGCTGCGCCCGTTTACCACAAATGTTGTTCTGGTGTTTGCCGCAGGGCTGGTATTCACCAGTTGCCTGGAATATTTTACTAGTTGGCTGATGGAAACGCTGTTCCACGCCAAATGGTGGGACTATTCAGGGAAGCCGTGCAACATCCGCGGTCGCGTGTGCCTGCAAAACTCCATCTTATTCGGCCTGCTGTCAGTAGCGGTGATGTATGGCATCCACCCGGCGGCCGAACGGTTGGCCGGCTGGCTGCCTTCTTGGGCGGTGGCGGCCTTTTCCATCGTATTTTTGCTCTATTTTGCCGCGGATTTCATTGTAACTGTGCGGTCGGTGCTCCATGTTAACCGGAATTTGGAAAAATTGCAGCAAATAAAAGAAGAACTGGCCGAAAAATTGCATACAGCGTCCGACCGCCCGCTGCCTGAACTGATGGAACAGCTCAAGGGCCGTGCGGGGCAAAATGCTGCGGAGTTTTGGGCGCGGCTGCAGCGTGTCCGTGCGGAAAATCACATATTTGAACGCCGGCTTATCCGCGCCTTTCCACATTTGAAGCCTCACCGCCATGCCGAGCATTTGGCTGGGCTGCGGCTGGCCCTGGCGCAGAAGTACCGCCGCCCGGCGTACAAAAAAAGGAAAGAGGAACGGTGAACCAATGAAAGCAAAGGCATTTCGTGCAGCCCTGCCGTACACCCTGCCCATTTGTGTCGGTTTTTTGTTTTTGGGCATGTCCTATGGGTTTTTGATGCGCAGCAAGGGGTTTTCGTTTGTGTATCCCATGCTGATGAGCCTGTTTATTTTTGCAGGTTCCATGGAATTTGTCACCGTCAACCTGCTGTTGTCGGCCTTTCATCCGCTGTCCGCTTTTTTGCTGACGCTGATGGTCAATGCGCGTCATCTGTTTTACGGTATTTCCATGCTGGACAAGTATCAAAACTGTGGCTGGAAAAAGTGGTATTTGATTTATGGCATGTGTGATGAATCCTTTTCCATCAATTGTACCGTTACCCCACCGGCAGATGTGGATAAGGGCTGGTTTATGTTTTTTGTTACACTGCTCAACCATATTTACTGGGTTGCGGGGGCAACACTGGGGGCGCTTTTGGGCTATGTGATCCAGTTTAATACCGAAGGCATTGAATTTGTCATGACCGCGCTGTTTGTTGTGATGTTTATCAACCAATGGGAGGAATCCAAAGACCATCGGCCGGCTGTTGCGGGACTGCTCTGTTCGGTTGTTTGCCTGCTGGTATTTGGTGCGGAAAATTTCATCCTGCCTGCCATGGCGCTGATTGCCGCATGCTTTTTGATTGGCAGGCGGCTGCTGGCAAAGGGGGTGGGGAAATGACGGTGGCGCAGCAGGTTTTAACCGTTGCCGCTGTGGTGCTGGGCACCATGGCAACCCGGTTTGTGCCTTTTTTACTGTTTCCTGAGGGAAAAACGCCGCCGCCTTTTATCACTTATCTGGGCAGGGTGCTGCCCTATGCGGTGATGGGGCTTTTGGTGGTCTATTGCTTGAAGGATGTTCCGGCATCTGTCTCGTATGGCATACCGGAAGCCATTGCCATCCTATGCGTGGCGGCGCTGCACAAATGGAAACACAATACCCTTTTGAGCATTGGCGTGGGTACCGTGCTGTATATGGTTTTGGTGCAGTTTTGTTTTTAGGGCATAAAAAAAGCGCTTTCTGTACAGAAAGCGCTTTTTTTCTAGATTAATAATTTTCGCAGCGCAGCTCAAAGTAAGCTTTTGGATGGGAACATACCGGGCAGACTTCCGGAGCTTTTTCGCCAAAATGGATATGCCCGCAGTTGCGGCAGACCCATGCTTTTTTGCCTTCGCGGTTGAATACCTTGCCTTCTTCAATGTTAGCCAGCAGCTTGCGGTAGCGCTCTTCGTGCTCTTTTTCAATGGCGGCTACCCCTTCAAACATACGGGCGATTTTGTCGAATCCTTCTTCCTTTGCGGTTTTGGCAAATCCAGCGTACATGTCGGTCCATTCATAGTTTTCACCGTCGGCGGCGTCGGCCAGGTTGACGGTCGTGGTCGGGATATCGCCGTCATGCAGCAGCTTAAACCACAGCTTGGCGTGCTCTTTTTCGTTGCCGGCAGTGATTTCAAAGAATTCGGCAATTTGCTCGAACCCTTCCTTTTTCGCCTTGGAAGCGTAATAGGTGTACTTATTTCTCGCCTGCGACTCGCCTGCAAAAGCCGTCATCAAATTCTGTTCTGTCTTGGACCCTTTCAATTCCATGGTTCTTCTCTCCTTTTTCATTTTGTAGTTTTTTGCATGTATCACACAGCCCCACAAACTGGATGTCATGGGACAGGATGTCAAACCCGCTCTGCTTGGATGCTAAGGCGTTGAGATGTTCAAAGAATGGGATGTCTACGTCAAAAATATTGCCGCAGCAGGCACAGCGCATGTGGTAATGCCTGCCGGTGGTACGGTCAAACCGGTCGCCGCCGCTGCCAGATGGGATTTTTTGAATGCTTCCCGCCTCGGCGAGCTGGTTTAGGTTGCGGTATACGGTGGCCAGGCTAATACTGGGGCAGACGCCCCTTACCTGTTGGTATACCCAGTCGGCGGTGGGATGGTTGCGCGCATGCTGCACCGTTTGTAAAATCAATTCCCGCTGGCGCGAATATTTGGTTTGTTTCATGCTGCCCTCCCAATATAATAATAACAAGAATTGTTATTATTATAACACGGGCAATTGTGGATGTCAAGGAAAAAGTTTCATTCCTGTTTGATTGCAGGCGCCGCTTTCCCTATGGCGCGCAGCGATGGCCACGCCAAGCAGTAAACGCCTGACAGGGCGGTGACAAGCCCGGAGATGACAAACCATTCGCTGACGCCAAGCACTTCGCCCAGCGCGCCGGACAGCCCCAGCCCAATGGGGGCGGCAAGCGCGGTCATGCCAGTGATGAGCGAAAATACCCGTCCCAAAAATTCCGGCGGAACCTGCTGCTGGATAACCGCCGCCATGACGCCGTTATACAGCGGGGCTGATAGGCCGATGACGAGGGAAAGGATGGCAAACAGCCAAAATCCGGCGGGCGGCAGGATGCCGCACCACACCATTGCCAGCCCCATGACAAAACAGGACAGCGCAATGGTGTGCATCTTGTTTTTACATCCGCCCCACACGCCCAGTATGAGGGCGCCTGCCAGCATACCCACGGAAAATGTAATTTCTACCAAACTGGCGTGCCATGCCGTGCCGCCGAAATAATCCATGCTCATCAGCGGATAGAGGGCGTTGACCGGCATAAAAGCAATCATAAACGCCGCCTGCATGCCAACGATGGCAATGAGGCCGCGGCGGGCGCGCAGTATTTGGAACCCGTCCGCCATTTCACGCAAAACATGCGGGCGTTCAGCCTGCTTTTGCACCACGTCGTTGATTTTGGTGATACCCAGCGTTGCGACTGCGCAAAGCGCCCCGATGATGTCGATGGCAATGATCCAGTGCATGGGGCAGGCGGCATACAGCGCCGCAGCAATGGCAGGGCTGATCAGCATGGACGCCGATTGCAGCGCCTGGGAATAGCCGTTGCAGCGGGTGAGCTGGCCCTCTGGTACAATGAGCGGTGTGACCGCCTGGATACACGGCTGCTGAAATGCCGTCCCTACCGAGCGGATGAACAGCACGGCGATTACCAGCCAAATGGGGATAGCAGACAGCACCCCGTACAGGGCGATAACCAGGCTTGCCGCCGCGATGCATAAATCCGCAGTGATCATAATGGCTTTGCGGCTGTGGCGGTCAATAAAGACGCCTGCAAAGGGCCCCAGCAGCCCGGCGGGCAGGAAGCCTGCCAAAGACGCGATAGACAGCACGGCTGGGGAGCCGGTGGTGTCAGTTAAATACCAGATAATGGCAAACTGCACGATGGTACTGGTCAGCAGCGACAGCGCCTGTCCGGTCCAAATGGTAAAGAACGGTTTTTTCCAGTGCTGGAAATCTGTCTTCTGTATCATGATACCGAATTCCTTTCTAAATATACGGATTGTGTTGCAATTTTTTTAAAAAAAGCGGCATCGTGTTCCACAAAAGCCATGGTTGGTGCATATTGCAGCAGCAATTGTTCCAATTGCTCGCGCGAAGGGATGTCCAGGAAATTCAGCGGCTCATCCCATATATATAGATGTGCTTGCGTGGCTAGGCTGGCGGCCAGCAGCACTTTCTTTTTCTGGCCCTGTGAAAATTCCCGCATATCTTTGTCAAACTGGGTGCGGGGAACCCCCAATTTGCGTAAGACTGCCCTGAACAATGGTTCGTCCAGCCCGCGCGATTGGGAAAATGCCGCCAGGCTGCCGTGCAGGAACGATGTGTCCTGCGGTACATAGGACACCACAAGCCCGCTGCCTAGCTGGGCGGCGCCGGTATGCGGCACTTCCAGCCCTGCTATCAGCTTGATAACGCTGCTTTTCCCGGTACCGTTGCCGCCGGTGAGCCCCAGCCTTGTGCCGGGCTGTATGGTAAAGCACAGCGGCCGGAACAGGGCGCCCGCGCCGTAGTCCACCGTTAAATCCTGTGCATGAAACAGCACTGGTTTGGGATAGGGGAGCGGGTGCAGTTTTAGCTGCTGGACGTCTTCAGTATCCTGCAGCAGCGCTTCCTTTTCGGCAATCGCAGCATCCCGCCGCCGTTCTATGGATTTGGCGCGTTTCATCATTTTGGCGGATTTGTGGCCGATAAACCCACGGTCGCCTGCATGGGAGCCAATTTTGCTGCGCTCAACGCTGTCCGACCAGTTGGATTTTTGCGCAGCCGAACGGGCCATTGCGCCGATTTCCTGTTTCAGCCGGGCATTTTTATCCCGTTCAAACTGGTCCTGGCGGTCGCGGTTTTCCTTCCAGCTGCTGTAGTTGCCCTGCTGGATTTCCATGGTGGAACGGTTAATGGACAAAATATGGTCCACAGCGCTATCTAGCAGTGTGCGGTCATGAGAAATCAGGATGAACCCCTTTTTATTGGTTAAATATTTTCCCAGTGCCCGCCGGCCTTCCATATCCAGGTGGTTGGTCGGTTCGTCAATGAGCAGGAACTTATTTTTCTTTAAAAACAAGGCGCAAAGCATCAGTTTGGTCTGTTCGCCGCCGCTTAATGTGTCAAACGGCCGCTCCAGCACATCGGGCGCCACCTCTAACAGTGCCGCTTCCCGGTCGATGTACGCTTCCATTTCATAGCCATCGTTGGCGATGTATTGTTCCAGCGCGTCGCCGTAGGCTGCCAGATCGCCGGGGTGTTCCAATGCGCGCTCCCACTGTGCAAATGGTGCAATCATGTTTTTGACTGTTTCCCGCGTGGTGGGGAAGCCCCTTGGTACGGTAAATGGGAAGTATTCAAAGCCCACGCTGGCAGATATGGTGCCGCTGTAGGGATAGTTTCCCATCAGCAGTTGTGCAAACGTGGTTTTGCCGCGCCCGTTGCGGCCAATCAGCCCCAGACGCCAGTCAGTGTCCAGTGTCAGCGATAGGTTGTCAAATATGGTTTCATAGTGGGTATCATACCGAAAAGTAAGGTTGGAAATTTGGATGATGGACATAGCAATCCCTCCTTTGCCTGCTGCGGGAGGAATTTGGGTAACAGAATATCAAAACAGCGCTGGGGGCAGGGAAGGCAGGCCCCCGCAGCCATTTGCGCAATAAAAAAGCGCGCCTTTCTTCCCTGCCGGTACAGCAAAGATACGTACGGTGTTTTGTACGCATTTGCTTTTACGTTCAGGAAAGAAAAAACACGCTCTCATCTCCAAACATGATAGAATGGGCTCATTGTAACATGGATTGCGGCTGTTGTCAAGAGTTAGGTATTTGCCTTTTTCCCTTGCCCGGGGTCCTTTTTCCCCTTAGATTCCATCAATTTTTCACAATTCGGTCATTTTTCTAAAAATTCCCCTTTCCAATCGGTATATTCCGTGATATAATAAGATGTCAATGTTCGTCCGTTTGCATAAAACCGGATGGGCAGTTGGGAAAGTTATGCGGGGGTGTGGTTTTTGGACAGGCTGATGATAAACGGGGGGATACCGCTACGGGGGGAAGTGGATATCAGAAGCGCAAAAAACGCAGTTGTAGCAATGATTCCCGCCGCGCTGCTGGTAGAGGGGACATGTACCATTGAAAACGTCCCTGATATCAGCGATGTGACCGTTCTATTGCATATGTTAGAATCGCTGGGGGCATCGGTGTCGCGTCCCAGCCCGGGTACCGTTACCATTGATGCCACACAGTTAAATACCTATGTTGCCGACCCGGAGCTTTGCTGTAAAATGCGCGCATCTTATTATCTGCTGGGCGCACTGCTGGGAAGGTTCCGCAAAGCGCATGTCCCGCCGCCGGGCGGCTGCAATTTTGGCACCCGTCCGATTGACCAGCATTTAAAAGGGCTGCAATCGCTTGGCTGCTTAACAGAAATCCGCCACGGCATTATCGAGGCGGACGGCGCCAATCTGCACGGCGGGCAGGTCTATTTGGATGTGGTCAGCGTTGGGGCGACCATTAATATTATGTTGGCGGCGGTTTTGGCACCGGGCATAACGGTGATGGAAAATGCTGCAAAAGAGCCGCATGTGGTGGATTTGGCCAATTTCTTGAATTCTATGGGCGCCAATATCCGCGGCGCGGGTACCGATGTCATTAAAATCCGCGGGGTGGACAGGCTGCATGGCGGCGTGACCTATAGTATCATTCCCGATCAAATCGAGGCGGGGACGTATATGTTTGCGGCTGCGGCTACCCGCGGCGATGTGCTGATTAAAAATGTAATCCCCAAGCATATGGAGGCAGTTTCTGCTAAATTTGTAGAAATGGGCATTGAAGTTTGGGAAGGGGATGATGAAATCCGGGTGGTCGCCCAGCGGCCGCTTAGCCGTGTCAATGTTAAAACCTTACCGTATCCTGGGTTTCCGACTGATTTGCAGCCGTTGATGGTATCGCTTTTAACCACGGTGCCGGGTACTAGCATTGTCACGGAAGGGGTGTGGGATTCCCGGTTTCAATATACTGCTGAACTGGAAAAGCTAGGCGCGGATATTACCGTAGACGGGCGGGTTGCAGTGGTGGAAGGCGGCAAACCGCTGACGGGGGCGGAAGTTAAAGCGGTCGATCTGCGCGCGGGGGCCGGTGTTGTAGTAGCGGGGCTGGCTGCGCACGGGCAGACGCTGATTTCCGGTTTGCGCCATATAGACCGCGGATATGAACATATTGTAGAAAAACTTTCCGCCATTGGCGCGGATATCCGGAGGATCCATGATTAGGTTTTGCACATTGTTTTCGGGCAGCAGCGGTAACTGTACTTTTTTATCCAATGGCCAGACGGCGGTGCTGGTGGACGCGGGCGTTAGCTGCAGCCGTATTTGCGCAGCCCTGCGGCAGGTTGGGTTCCCGCCGGGAGGGCTGGATGGGGTATTGGTAACGCATGAGCACACCGACCATATCCGCGGGGTAGGGGTGCTCAGCCGGAAATATGGGGTGCCGGTTTATGCCAATGGGCCGACGATGGAAGAAATTTTGAAAGTTTCTGGCGATTTGGCGCCGGGAGGTGTGCGCATTATTGATGCCGGACAGCCGTTTGGTATTGGCGGGATGGAGATATTCCCGTTTGCAATCCCACACGATGCGGCTGCGCCATTGGGGTATACCATCCGGTGCGGCGGTTCCTATTATTCGGTAGCCACCGATATGGGGCATATTTCCAAGCCGGTATTACATCATTTGTGCCGCAGCGAAGCAGTTGTGATTGAATCCAACCACGATGTGGAAATGCTCCGGCAGGGGCCTTATCCTTATCCGCTCAAAAAGCGCATCTTGAGCGACGACGGGCACCTGTCCAACGATAATGCCGCACATCTGGCTGCGCAGCTAGCCATTTGGGGAACCAGGCGGGTGGTGTTGGGGCATTTGAGCGAACATAACAATACGCGCGAAAAAGCCTATGCCGCAGCCAAACAAAAATTGGAGGAAGCGAATATTCAAATAGGCGCTGACGTATTGCTGCAAGTCGCGCCGCGTACCGGTATTTGCGAGGTTTGATGATTTGGCGTATGAAATAGGAATTTTGGCGCATGCTATGGGTATCCCGTGTTGCAGACCGTCATAAAAAGTTTTTCCAAAAAATTGTGAAAAAACACTTGACAATCCGCAAAAGATGTATTAAAATGAAGTACGTCTTGTGGCTACGCTAGTTATGGCGGTATAGCTCAGTTGGCTAGAGCATACGGTTCATACCCGTAGTGTCAGTGGTTCAAATCCACTTACCGCTACTGTACGGCCCATTGGTCAAGTGGTTAAGACACCGCCCTTTCACGGCGATAACGGGGGTTCGACTCCCCCATGGGTCATCACGTCGGAGCAAAGTACGCTTTAGGCAGCCCTTGATAAAACCGTAAGGGAAAACA
>CALGRC010000064.1 GCA_937959315.1 uncultured Clostridia bacterium
CTTATAGGTCCGTTTGACAATTTTGCCATACAGCTTATGCTTCACATTGTATTCAATCGCAACTACAATGGTTTTATCCATCTTGTCGCTGACAACCTTCCCAATACGGGTCTTTCTATAATTCCGTTCTGCCATGCCCGATGAGCCTCCTCTCTTAAACGCTCTGCTTTAATTCGTTTTCACGAAGAATGGTTTTAATTCTAGCAATGGTGCGCTTGACATCGGTGATCCGCCTGGGATTGTCGAGTTGGTTGGTCGCATGCTGAAACCGCAGATTGAACAATTCTTCTTTCAAATCATCCAGCTTGGCGTTGAGCTCCATATCCGTCAGATCTCTGATTTCATTAGCTTTCATTAGAATCACCATCCATTTCCTGACTTTCACGTGTGATAAATTTGGTTTTGATGGGCAATTTATGCTGCGCCAAGCGCAGTGCTTCGCGTGCGGTGTTTTCATCCACATCGCCCAATTCAAACAGCACACGGCCGGGTTTTACAACTGCCACCCAGTATTCCGGCGAACCTTTACCAGAACCCATGCGGGTTTCCGCCGGTTTTTCGGTAACCGGTTTATCTGGGAAAATTTTAATCCACACCTGGCCACCACGTTTGATATAACGGGTCATCGCAACACGGGCTGCCTCAATCTGGTTGCTGGTAATCCATGCAGGCTCCAACGCCTGGATACCAAAATCACCATATGCCAGTTTATTCCCACGGGTTGCCTGGCCTTTCATGCGGCCACGCATCACCCTTCTATATTTGACACGTTTGGGTAACAACATGATTATTTACCTCCTTCGCCTCTTGGTGCCTGATTTGCACGCGGCGCGCGGTCAGTGCGCTGCCCCTGCGGTCTGCCCTGATTCGGCCGGCTTCCACGATTGCCGCCGCCATTGCGGTTGTCACGGCGGAACGGGCGGTCGCCACGATCGGTGCGTGCCGGGCGCTCATCACGAATGCCAGTCAAACCCTTGGCATTGAGCACCTCGCCTTTATAAATCCAAACCTTACAGCCAATCCGGCCATAGGTGGTATTTGCTTCTGCAAAGCCATAGTCAATATCCGCACGCAATGTTTGCAGCGGAATGGTTCCCTCATGATAATGTTCGGTACGGGCAATTTCCGCGCCGCCCAGGCGTCCTGCACAGCAGGTTTTGATCCCTTTCGCGCCCAGCTTCATGGCGCGCTGCATACACTGTTTCATTGCGCGGCGGAAGGAAATCCGGCGTTCCAGCTGTGCCGCAATGTTTTCAGCTACCAACTGTGCATTGGTATCGGCATTGCGTACCTCAACGATATTGATATTCACGTTTTTACCGATGAGCTTTTCTACATTTGCTTTGATTTTATCCTTCTCTACACCGCCGCGGCCAATGATGATACCCGGTTTGGCAGCATGGATATTGATACGCACTTTGTTGTCGTTGCGCTCAATTTCAATATCCGAAATACCTGCGGCGTACAGCGATTTTTTCAAATATTTTCTGATATTGTAATCTTCTACAAGATTATCTCCGAAGTGCTTTTTGTCAGCGTACCATCTGGAATCCCAATCTTTGATGACGCCAACGCGAAGCCCGTGCGGATGTACCTTTTGACCCAAAACGATTCCCTCCTTCTTTTATTCTTTTTCCTTCAATACAACTGTGATGTGGCTGGTACGTTTCCGAATCCGGAAAGCACGGCCCTGTGCCCGCGGACGAATCCGTTTGAGCGTCGGCCCCTGGTTTGCATAAATCTCTGCAACATACAGCTTTTCCACATCCATCTCATGATTGTTTTCCGCATTTGCAATCGCCGAATTGAGCAGCTTTTCTACCAATTCCGCAGCCGCTTTCGGCGTAAATTTCAAGATTGCCAGCGCCTCGCCAACCGGCTTATTCCGAATCAGGTCGATGACGACTTTCACCTTGCTCGAAGAAATACGGGCATAGCTCAGCTTGGCGCGAGCGCACCGTTCCATAACTTCCTCCATGTGGGTAATCCTCCTTCCAAGTGGAAATATACCTTACTACTTAACTCATCTTTAGCGTCCGGATGTTTTGGAACCAGCATGGCCCTTAAACGTACGGGTAGGTGCAAACTCACCCAACTTGTGCCCGACCATGTCTTCACTGACATACACCGGCACATGCTTGCGGCCGTCATGCACAGCAATGGTGTGCCCGACCATATCCGGAAAAATGGTGGATGCGCGCGACCAGGTTTTGACAACGCGCTTTTCACCAGCATTGTTCATATCGATAATCCTCTTTATGAGGCGTTCTTCCACATAGGGGCCCTTCTTGACCGATCTTCCCATAATGAACCTCCTTCCATAGGAACAATCCTATATTTATTTCCCATTCCGTCTTTTGACGATAAATTTATTGCTTGCCTTTTTCTTATTACGGGTCTTATAGCCCAGCGTCGGTTTGCCCCACGGGGTAACAGGCCCCGGCATACCGATCGGCGATTTGCCTTCCCCACCGCCGTGCGGATGGTCACACGGATTCATAACGACACCGCGCACCGTCGGACGCCAGCCCATGTGGCGCTTGCGGCCTGCTTTGCCAATCGAGATGTTTTCATGGTCGCCATTGCCCACTTCCCCGACAGTCGCACGGCAATTCAAAGATACCATACGAACCTCGCCGGACGGCAAACGGACCTGTGCGTAACCGTTTTCTTTTGCCATCAGCTGTGCACTGTTGCCGGCACTGCGAACCAATTGGCCGCCGCGGCTGGGGAACAGCTCGATATTGTGAATCAGCGTACCAAGCGGGATATTGGACAGCGGCAAAGCATTGCCTGGCTTAATATCCGCTTCCGGCCCAGACGAAATCACATCGCCGACCTTCAGACCGTTTGGTGCAATGATATAGGATTTCACGCCGTCCTCATACTCAATGAGTGCGATGTTAGCCGTACGGTTGGGGTCATACTCAAGGGTCCTGACCGTCGCATTCATACCATCTTTGTTTCGTTTGAAATCAATGATCCTATATTTCCTTTTATTGCCGCCGCCGCGGTGACGGACCGTAATTCTGCCGTAAGAATTCCTGCCCGCATTGCTTTTGAGCGGTTCCAGCAGGGATTTTTCCGGCGCAACCTTTGAGAGCTCCTCAAAAGTAGAAACGGTCATGAATCTGCGGGCGGGCGACGTTGGACTAAACTTTTTAATCGCCATAACTTCTTTCACTCCTTAACCGTAAATAGCATTCGCTTATGCCAAGCCTTCAAAGAATTCAATGGTCTTACTGTCTTCTGTCAGCTTGACAGTGGCTTTTTTCCAATCTGGCCGTTTGCCAGAGCGCATGCCCTGCCGTTTGACCTTGCCATGCACCCGCGAGGTGGTCACCGCAGCAACCTTTACACCGAAAATTGCTTCTACCGCCTGGCGGATTTCAATTTTGTTGGCACCCAGCGCCACCTGAAAGGTGTACTTTTTATCTGCCAGCTGGTCCATGCTTTTTTCCGAAATAATCGGCCGTACAATGACGTCATAATGGTTCATTATGCGTACACCTCCTCGAGCTTGGATACGGCATCCTTGGTAATAATGAATTTCTCATGATTTAAAATGTCATATACATTCAGGCTACCAGTAAACGTGGCGCATACACCCTTGATGTTGCGCGCGCTGCGCACAACCGTATCATTTTTCTCGTTGGTAACAATCAGCGCCTTGCCGTTCACCTGTAATTTCTTCAGCAATTCTGCAACCGCTTTGGTTTTGATTTCGGAAAGCGAAAGGTCATCCAGCACAACAATTTCATTTTCAGCTACCTTAGCAGACAATGCGCTGCGCATTGCAACCCGTTTCACCTTTTTGTTCAGCGTATAACTGTAATCGCGCGGCTTGGGGCCCAACGCAATACCGCCTTTCACCCATTGCGGCGCACGGATAGAACCCTGGCGCGCACGGCCGGTACCTTTTTGCCTCCATGGTTTAATCCCGCCGCCGCGCACTTCAGCGCGTGTTTTGGTGCTTTGCGTCCCCTGGCGCTGATTGGCCAGGTAATTTACGACAACCTGGTGCAGGACAGACGCGTTCACTTCCTGCCCGAACACGGCGTCACTAAGCGTCAACTCGCCCACCTGGCTGCCTTCCATATTATATAAAGCTACATTTGGCATGTTTGTATCCTCCTTTCCCTTTTGCTTTTTATGCTTTTACCGTTTCTTTTATGGTCAGCAATCCGCCCTTCGGGCCTGGAACTGCGCCTTTGACCAGCAGAAGGTTTTTCTCTGCGTCCACACGCACAATATCCAGATTCTGTACTGTCACCTGTTCCACACCCATATGCCCCGACAGCTTTTTGTTCTTCATAACGCGGGACGGTGTTGAGCAAGCCCCCATAGAACCCACGCCCCGGTGATAACCAGAACCGTGCGACATCGGGCCGCGGTGTGCGCCCCAGCGTTTGATAGCGCCTGCAAACCCTTTCCCTTTGCTGGTGCCGGTAACATCAATTTTGTCCCCTGCCGCAAACACATCCGCTTTGATTTCATCGCCGACATTGTACGCCGCGCAGTCATCAAACCGAAATTCCTTCAGATGCCGCTTGAGCGCCACATTTGCTTTGTTCAGATGACCTTTTTCAGGTTTGCTCAGCGCCTTTTCCTTCACATCGCCGTACCCAACCTGTACAGAGTCATACCCGTCGTTTTCCACTGTCTTTCTTTGCACAACCACAACCGGGCCGGCTTCGATGACAGTGACCGGGATAACCGCGCCATCTTCGGTGAAGATCTGTGTCATCCCAAGCTTCTTGCCTAAAATTGCCTTTTGCATATCTTGCTTCCTCCTATTTGGTTATTGGTTGAAGCGGGGCCCGCCCCAACATGACCGCCGTGAAAATCACGGCAACTACGACGCAAATACTTCGCGTCACACCTGCTTAATCTCAATATCCACGCCGGCAGGCAGTGAAATTTTGAGCAGTGTGTCAATGGTTTTCGGCGTCGGCTCCAAAATGTCGATCAACCGTTTGTGGGTCCGCATTTCAAACTGTTCGCGCGAATCTTTGTACTTGTGAACCGCACGCAAAATGGTCACCACTTCCTTGCGTGTCGGAAGCGGAATTGGACCAGATACTTTCGCGCCGGTACGCTCTGCGGTTTCCACAATTTTCTGCGCCGACTGGTCAATCAGCTGATGGTCGTACGCTTTGAGCTTAATTCTGATTTTTTGACTATTCGCCACTATTTGTACCCTCCCAACTAAAATTAAGGTTTTGTGCCTATGTGGCAGCCAGAAAATCCACACACCCAGCCGTGCGTGTCGCAAAATGAACATGATAAAACCCAGTTTAACAGCAAGACAGTAAACTGGGCATAATCCTCCACCTGCTACCGTGTTCTGACGCCCGGATTCAGCGACCCGGACATTCTCCGCGGAAATTGACCAATGGCCGTAACCTCCCGCATCATCGTCTGTCATGCCACACTAGGGTATTTTATAATATTTTCGAAGATATTGCAAGTGTTTTTATAAACTTTTTGAAAATTTTAGCCATTTTTTTAAATTTCGTTATTTATGTACAAACAGGCAAAAAATAATCCGTTTTTTTGTACAAAATATCCATGCTATGCACGCGGATGGGCCCGGTCGTACACTTCTTTGATACGGCGGTGCGCCAACCGGGCATACACCTGTGTAGAAGAAATATCCCGATGCCCCAGCATTTCCTGGACACTTACCAAATCAGCCCCGTTTTCCAACAGGTGCGCCGCAAACGAATGCCGCAGCGTACAAGGGGTAATATCCTTCTCAATCCCTGCCTTCTCTTTGTATTCCTTCACAATTTTCCAAAACCCCTGCCGGGTAAGACGCCGCCCGCTGCAATTGACAAACAGCGCCTGCTCCGCCTTATCCGGCGCCAGTGCATCCCGCGCGCCCGATAGATACTTGCCGATTGCCGCAAGGCATGTCCGCCCCAACGGGATGATACGCACCCGCTCCCCATTCCGGCACTTTAAAAACGCCAAATCTAAATCGACATCGCGCAGGTTAAGAGCAATCAATTCCGACACCTTAATCCCAGAGGCATACAGCAGCTCCAGCATCGCCCTGTCCCGCCTGCCCCGGCAGGTGGCATCTGACGGCTGGCGCAGCAGCCTGTCCACCTCCTGAGGGGTCAAAATCTCCGGTAACCGGCGTTCCGGACGGGGCGTTTCCAGATGCTCTGCCGGATTATCCGGTACCTTTCCGCGGGACACCAAAAAATGATACAATACGCGTAATGATGCCGCAGAACGGGAAATGGATGCCGCTGCACGTCCGCCCTTTTGCAGGTACAGCAAATAAGAAAGCAGCGTCGTACGGTTTGCAGACAGCAAATCGGCACGGGTGCGCTCCAAATACGCCAAATACTGCCGCACATCCCGGCAATAAGATTGCAATGTATTGTCCGATACGTGTTTTTCTTCTTTTAAATAAGATGCAAATTGATCTGCAATCTCATTCATTCACCATTCCCTCTTTCGTTTTCCGTTATCGTTTATGCCGGGAACAAGAGCTTTATCACCACCGGCGACAAAAAAGCATCAAACAGCGAACCAACGCACAGCAATGCAAACAATAACCCCAGTGTAACCACCAACATCAAAAAATCCATCCGTTTTTCACCGGCAGTACTCCTATCCCGGTTTTTCCGCGCACGGCACGCATAGTTGACACCCATCACACCAATCATTGCATACACTGGCACTGAAACGACAGCCGACGGAAAAGCGGCCAGCAAACCATAAAGCACGCCTTTCCACTGGTAGAGCCGAATTAAAAACCCCAATGAAAATCCCACCGAAAACCCTTTGATACCCAAAAGCGCCGCATGAAACGGCAGGGTAAACACTGTCAAAGAAATCACCAGCGAAAACAGCACATATTTCAAATTGGTACCTACGCAAACTTTCAAAACGCCAATAAAATCAATATCCTGCGCCTGGGCGCTGCCCAAAAAATTCCCAAAATAACCGTTTAATTCTTCCCTGGCCGCATCAGATACGGTATTAACCGTCCCCGCCCCCAATGCAATGCCTACAAAAAATACGGTAAATGCTGTAAGATACAGCACCTTATTTTTCCGGATGTGCTCCGCCAATACGCCGCTGGTTTCTCTCATGTGATATCCCTCCCATATCATAGTTCCATCCTATGTGGGAAAGGACTGATTCATTCCACTTTTATTTGCCGCTCATGTCCATTGCCTTTTGTGTACAAGCCTCTACCGCTTCCAAAACAGCGCTGCGAAACCCATTTTGTTCCAGCGCCAATACCGCGTCAATGGTGGTACCGGCTGGGGAGCAGACCATATCTTTCAAAACTGCCGGGTGCATCCCGGTTTCCAGCAACAATTTCGCCGTCCCCAGCACCGACTGTTCTGCCAGCAGATAAGCTGATTTGCGGTCAACGCCGTTTTTAACTGCGCCGTCGGCCAGCGCCTCAATAAACATGCACACATACGCTGGGCTGCTGCCATTGATCGCAAGGCATTTGTCTATGTACGCTTCCGGCAGCACCACCGTCTTGCCGACACAGTCAAACAAGCCCCGTGCTTTTGCAAGTTCCTGGTCTGTTACCGCATCGCAACAGCTCACAACTGTCATGCCTTCCCCTACCTTCAACGGCAGGTTTGGCATTACCCGCACAATTTTCGTATCTGCACCCAGCATATCCCGTATCATCCCAATGGGGATACCGGCTGCAATGGATACAAATATAGTATCCTTCTCAAATCCGGCTTCCTGTATCTGCCGTAAAATATCCCCAAATACATTGGGTTTCACTGCCAATATTACCAGCGACGACTGCGCCAATACCCCTGCAAGGTCGGTGATGTCTACGCCCAACGCCTGTATTTCCCCGGAAATATGGATATCGTACACATGCACCTCCGACGCCTTGATACTTCCTTTGCCAAGAATACCCGAAACTATGGCGCCGCCCATATTGCCGGCGCCGATAAATCCAATCCCTCTCATCTGTAAACGCCTCCGCTTATTTTTGCAGTATTTTTATTATAACACAAACCGCACAAAATAAAAATACCCAAATAAATTTTTGTGTCCCTATTGACAATATCGTTTATACTGTGTATAATTAAATATGTACAGTGAGGTGATGAATTTGAAGATTCTGCTTTCCAACAAATCGGGTATCCCCATCTACGAACAGGTGGAAACCCAAATCCGGGAGCAAATTATGGACGGCACATTATCCGAGGGGGAACTGCTCCCTTCTATCCGTCAGCTTGCCCGCGATTTACAAATCAGCGTTATCACCACAGCCCGGGCATACAGCGAATTAGAACAGCAAGGGCTCATAACGACTGTTCCCGGGAAAGGGACCTATGTACTGGAAAAAGACAATGATCTGGTACGGGAACAATATTTAAAGAAAATCGAAGACTGCTTTGTACAAGCGGTTGACCTTGCCAAGCTCGCCCATATTGAGCGGGCGGAACTATTGCAGATGTTAACCTTGATGATGGAGGAATGAAGGATGGAAGCATTGACACTGAGCCATGTTACAAAAAAATATCAAGCTTTTACATTAAACGGGATTTCATTTTCCCTCCCAAAAGGATATATTATGGGATATATTGGAAGGAATGGTTCCGGCAAGACTACGACTATCCGTATGGTTACGGCGCTGACGCGCCCCGACAGCGGAGAAATCCGGCTTTATGGAACCCGTGCGGATGATAATATTGCCGCCTACAAAAGCAGCATCGGCTTTGTCGCAGACGACTGTTATTTCCCCCAATCGTTAAAACCGAAGGATATCGCCGCAATCAGCTGTTCCTTTTATCCGACATTTGACGACAAAAAATTTTTCCGCTACTTGGCTTCCTGGGAAATACCGGCCGATAAAAAAGTGAAAACCTTTTCTGCCGGGATGAAAACCAAGCTCATGCTCGCAGCCGTCTTTTCCCGGGAAACAAAACTGCTGGTACTGGACGAACCCACCGCCGGCCTAGACCCGCTGATGCGCGATTCCATTTTAGAGCTTTTGCAGGATTATATTGCAGACGGCGAAAAAAGCGTATTGTTTTCGACCCACATTGTCAGCGACCTGGAAAAAGTGGCCGATTATATCACTTTCCTCGACCATGGAAACCTGCTGTTTTCTGCACCGACGGACCAACTGCTTGAAGACCACCTGGTAGTCAAGGGCGGGCCGGATGATTTTGCCCGCATCCCGCCCGAAAAACGGATTGGCCTCAAACGCAGCCGCACAGGGGCATCCACCCTTATCCGCCGTGCAGACAAGGGGTATTTCCCGGAAAATTGCCTGTTTGAACCAGCAAGCTGTGACGATATCTTCATTTATTATACCCTGCAAAAGGATGGTGAAGCAACATGCTGAAGTATTTTAAACTCGACTGGAAATGTCTGCGGAGTACCATAGGATGGCATTATATTTGGGTGCCGGTATTTTTACTGGTCTATTTTTTCCTTGTGCCGGAATTCTCTGTAAACTTCAGTTTCTTTTTCATGCTGATTTTTACATCCATGCCCTTTTCCATCGATTCATCCGAACGGACAGCCGTATACTACCACAGCTTGCCAGGTACTTCCCGGGAAATGGTTTTAGGGCGGTACCTGTTCCCGCTCTGTATGCTTGCGCTTATCTCCATATGGAATCTGCTCGTCCTGTCCATCCCGGCCCTGTTGTTAAAATTAATACCGCTGGACCTCTCCGTCCTGCCCTTTTTGGGTATCTGCGCTTGGATATCCTTGCTGGTTGCGCTGATACAATATCCGCTTTATTACAAATTTGGACTGCAAAAATCCAAAATCATCACCATGGTCATCTACATCGTCCCGGCATTTTTGCTGTTTTCCTTGCCGTCGGCGTCAGACCATATCGCCGGGCTGGATAGCACTTGCTTCCAGTACGCCGGTTTTTGGGTTCTGCTGCTGGCTATTGATCTATTTGCTGGATTGGTTTCTTATTTTTTGTCCTACCATATTGTAAAAAATAAAGATATCGCTTAGTTCCCCTCTGAAGTATAGTAAAATACCCCATTTGTTAAGCAGGATATCAAACCCACCTAACAAATGGGGTGCCAGTTACTGGAAACGGCCGTTTCCATCATGCTTATTCAGATATCGCAGCCAGCTCTGCGGGACACAGCGGTTTCATCCCGCTGGCACTGTCCCACAGCATGATGGCAGCAGCATTCCCTTTAACGGCAGCTTATGACGCAGATTTGCCATTTTCCATATGGATTGTCGGCGGGGGACCGCCCGTTCAAACATTTGAAAAGTCAACGGTCAAACTGCAAAAAGGCGCATGCGGATTTCCTGCGCGACCGTTTGTGCATCACGGTTCGCATCAATACGCAGAATTCTTTCACTGTCTCCCAGCTTTGCAATCACATGCTCATATTGTGCTGCTATCGCAGCCAGCGTTTCCCTCGTTTCAAAGACTTCTTTCCGAACTCCCCGCCCGCCAATGCGGGAAAGCGCAGTATCAATGTCAATATCTAAAAAAATATGGCAATCGGGCGTTCGCAGCGCGGCGCTTTCCCTATTGAGCGCCATCACCCAATCCAGCGGCATATCCATGCCTTGATAGGCGTAAGAGGATAAATAATACCGGTCTACCAATACGGTTTCCCCATTTGCCATCCGCTCGCACAACCCGCCGGCACAAGTCAAATGATCCAGCCGGTCGGCTGCAAACAGCGCTGCCAGCACCCGGCTGTCCGCCTGTTTTTCTCCAGAAAGGTATTCCCGCAGAAGCCGCCCAATCGCGCCGTCAGTTGGCTCACAGGTAGTATGGCAGGCCACGCCGTGCTCTTCTTGAAGCCATTTGGAAAGCAATGCAATCTGTGTGCTTTTACCGCTGCCATCAATCCCTTCAAACGCAATCAGCTTCCCATTCATGCTCCGTCCCCTCCTTCCAGCGCCATACAATGCTTCGCATATCCATCCAACGCCGCAAATAATACCGGAGCATCTGACACCGTATTCACAAAACTGCGCATTTTAGCACAATCCCGCATTCCTTTGATATACCATGCCACATGCTTGCGCGCTTCACAAATCCCCACATGTTCCCCTTTTTCCTCTACCAGCAGACGCAAATGTTCCTCCAGAACAGCCATCCGTTCCGCTACGTCCGGATGATAAGATACCCGGCCTGTCTGTAAATATTCCAGCGCCTGCCGGAACAAAAACGGGTTGCCCTGTGCCCCGCGGCCAATCATTACCGCATCGCAGCCGGTCTGCTCCAGCATCCGTCCGGCATCTTCCGGTACAAAAATATCGCCGTTGCCAATCACCGGTATGGAAACCGCCTGCTTGACCTGCCGGATGATATCCCAATCTGCATGCCCGCTATAATACTGTTCCCTCGTCCGCGGGTGTACCGCTACCGCTGCCGCGCCGCCTGCTTCCACGGCTTTTGCGGCATCCAATGCACATATATGGTCAAACCCGCTGCGGATTTTGCAGGTCACGGGCACATCAACTGCCGCTGCCACCGCCCGTACAATCTGGTATATCAGGTCCGGATCCCGCATAAGCGCGCTGCCCTCGCCGTTTTTCACAATTTTCGGCGCAGGGCAGCCCATATTGATATCCAAAAGGGCCGCGCCGGATTCCAACGCAGCCCGTGCGCCAATGGCCATAATATTCGGATCGCTGCCAAAAATCTGCACTGCCAGCGGCCCTTCCTCCGGGCAGCTTGCCAAAAGCTGTTTGGTTTTTCGGTCTCCATAATACAACGCTTTGGCACTGACCATTTCACTGTATACCAATCCGGCCCCATACCGCTTGCAAATGCGGCGGAACGGGCGGTCGGTCACCCCGGCCATCGGCGCCAAAAATACATTGTTTTTCAATTGTACAGGCCCTATCTGCATCACGGTTTTGCCAACACCCCTATTTGGAACGGATTAATTGGTTTAATTCATCTAAAAAGGTCGTCACATCTTTAAATTCCCGGTAGACCGACGCAAACCGCACGTAGGCAATTTCATTGAGATTTTTCAGCCGTTCCATCACCATTTCGCCAATGGTATTGGTGGAAACCTCCCGGTCCAGTGTATTTTGCAGTTCCAATTCAATTTCCAAAACAAGCTGCTCAATTTGCGAAAGTGTAACTGGGGTTTTTTCACAGGCACGCAAAATGCCCCCTTCCAGCTTTTGCCGGCTGTAAGCCTGACGCTTGCCATCCTTTTTGATGACAATGAGCGGTTCAAATTCTATTTGCTCATAGGTAGTAAAACGCCGGCCGCATTTTAGGCACTCCCGCCGGCGGCGGATGGACGCCCCCTCGTCAGCCGGACGGGTATCCACCACTTTGCTTTCCAAATACTCACAATACGGACACTTCACGCTGCCTGCCCTCCTATCTTCCAAAAAACAATCGCCGTTCCGGCGCCGCAAAGCATTTGCAGCGCTGGGACGGCGTTTTATGTATATCCAGCTTCAATCCTTCCGGTTCATCAAAAAGGACGGAATTTCTAAATCGTCTGCATCAAAATGGGAATCGTAAATAAGCCCCGTATCCCCCGTAACAGTTGCAGCCTGCTTGCGGGAAGGCTTTTTGCCGCCTTCATCAAAACCGGTAGCTACCACCGTAATTACCACTTCATCGCCCAGCGATTCATCCACTGATGTGCCAAAGATAATATTGGCGTCTTTGTCCACCAGCTGATAAATCAAATCCATTGCATTTTCCACTTCAAACAACGTGATATCCGCACCGCCGGCAATGTTGACGACCGCCTTAGTGGCGCCGTCAATGGTGGTTTCCAAAAGCGGGCTGTTAATTGCCGCTTTTGCCGCTTCCTCTGCACGGTTTTCGCCAGAAGCGCGGCCAATGCCCATATGTGCAATCCCGGTATTTTCCATAACCGCTTTGATATCGGCAAAATCCAAATTGATAAAGCCCGGCGACGTAATCAAATCCGATATCCCTTTCACACCCTGGCTTAACACGTCGTCCGCCATCTTAAACGCCCCCTGCATGGATGTTTTCTTATCGCATACATCCAGCAGCTTATCATTTGGAATGATAACCAGTGCATCCACACATTCCTTGAGTGCGGCAATGCCTTTTTCAGCCTGCTCCATCCGGCGCCGTCCCTCAAAGCGGAAAGGCTTTGTAACTACGCCTACGGTGAGTACGCCCATATTTTTTGCCAGCGACGCAACCACAGGGGCCGCACCGGTACCCGTACCGCCGCCCATACCCGCGGTAACAAATACCATGTTGGCGTCCTTGAGCGCCTGCTTGACTTCCTCCTGGCTTTCTTCCGCCGCTTTTTGGCCCACCTCAGGATTGGCCCCCGCCCCCAGGCCCTTGGTTAACTTTTCTCCAATCTGTATCTTCACATTTGCCTTTGATCCAGTATTCCCAAACAATACTTGTTTGTCGGTATTAATTGCAATAAATTCTACGCCGCCTAGTTGTTCGTCAATCATCCGGTTGACTGCATTGTTCCCGCCGCCGCCAACGCCGATAACTTTCATGTCGCAGACGCCTTCTCTTTCGGTATCAAATTCCAGCACGATTCTTCCTCCTCGTCCCCATTTTCATAAATTATATCATACATTCGACAGAAATTCCAGATATTTTTTTAAGATTGTGCATCCTGTTCTTTATTTTTTATAAACCGCTGAAACAAATGCCGCCTGGTGGATGCAAAATTTTGAAACAGACGCATACCAAACACCAAAACTGCCGCCACATACAGGTCCACGCCAATCTTTTTCCCAAAATAGGTAAGCGCAGCGGCAATGAGCCCATTACCCAGCAGCCCGGTAATAAAAATGATAAAATTAAACTTCTTTTCCATACCAGCCCGCAGTGCGCCAAGCACTGAATCAAGCGCCGCCAGGATAAAAATTGCCAGATACGGCGTCAGTGACGACGGGATGGTAACATCCAGCAACAACGCCAAAACGGCGCCAACCGCGATTGCAAGTACAACAAACATCCTGCTCTACCCCCCTTACTCTGCTTCTTCCGAACTCTTGACCGTTTCCGCGTGGGTAAATGTCACCGTACCGTTGTATTTTGGAATTTGCAGCTTATTGGATTTGGTAATATTGACTTCAATTTGGAATGCCCGCATAATATCCACTACCCCGTCACGGATATTGAGCCCCGCTTCCAGCGTATCCGGGTCGCCGATGGCCTTGATGGTAAAAGGCGGCGCATAATAATTGTTGTTGATGGTAACCGTCGGCCCTACGCACCGGATAGCAGTTTTTGTGGTAATTCGCTCATCATTGATGGATATCGCCTCTGCGCCAGACGCAATCAGCTCATTAACCACATCGCGCAAATCACGGTCATGGATCACATAATTTGAAGTATTTACCCCAGAATTTTCCTTGATTTCCGCTTTGCTGTCATTCAATACCACCGTTATGCCCGGGCCCTCTACATCGGTCAGCCCCGCCTGTAGCATGGCATCTTTCAGCTCCTCGGCCAGCGCTTTGGAACTGCCGTCCGATTTCTCAGCATTTTCCCGGTAAGTTTCCAAGTTGTTGTTGGCCTGCAAAAGCTGGTTGCTCAAATCAATATTTTTTTCTTTTTCTTTGGTCAACTCTTTTTGCAAATCCTCTGTCCGCTGCACCTGCGCATTTTCCAGGGCCGTATTTTTCGTCACGCTTTTTAGCTGCAACACAATTAAAAAACTCAAAACCAAAAACACCGCCGCAATAGCCATATGCGCTTTTTTGTTGTTGCGCATGCCGCATCCCCAATCCTTTCCTAATTTCCTTTATAAGTAACTTTCTCCGGGTTTGACAAATCCAAAACGCCGCCCCGTTTTTCATCCGGCTGTGCCAAAACCTGTTTTAAAAACGAAAGTTTATACGTCAATTCTTTGGTATCCCCAAAATTAACTACCGTTTCCGTATCCAAAATAAGCTTGATATCATTTAAATCAGATACATCTATCCTTTTAACCTTAGCGGTAATTTCGTTGATAGATATCTGCTTTATCATCTGTAAAATGGTATCCAGCTTGCTTTCGTCTTTTAACTCAATGGTCGTGCCAATACTAAACCCTACAAGCTCAGCCCCTAATATCACGGGCAATCCAACAGCGGTTTCCTGCGGTTTGATTTCCAGAATTTTCCCTTTTTCATCTATGCCAACATAGTTCCCAATAAACGGTATATAGGCACATTCCTGGTTTTCTGTCACCGTAATCTCAATGGTGTTGGGAAACTTCCGCACCGCCTGTACTGTATCAATAAAGGCAATGGTAGAAATTTGCTGTTCCACCTTTTGCAAGTCCACTTTTAATGTGTTAACCCCCAGCATAATTCCAGAAGCCTGCCGGATCGTGTCAGTGGACACACGCTCATTTCCAGTGATGGACAATGTTTTTACATCAAAAAGCAGCGAAAAAAACACCAGCATGGAAAGAGCCGCCAACGTCAGCAGCAATACAAGCACCTTAGAGCTTGTCCGTTTTTTTTGATAAAACTTGGCTGGTTGGGCAGGGACCCCGCCGCCAGCCATCCGGTTCTTCCGCAACCTCATTCCACCCTTTCAATTTCTGCACCCAATGCCTGTAAATCCTGTTCCAGCCGTTCATATCCACGGTCAATATAATGGACATTGCGTATCTGGGTATCCCCTTTGGCACGCAAAGCCGCCACCACCAAAGCCGCGCCGCTGCGCAGATCACAGGCATCCACTGTACAGCCGGTCAAATTCCGCACACCGCGGATAACCGCCGATTTCCCAGTCACCCGGATATCCGCACCCATCCGCGCCAGCTCTGCCGCATGCTTAAACCGCCCTTCAAAAATAGTCTCACGGATAATACTTGTGCCCCGCGCACAGGCCAGCACGCTCATGAGCAGCGACTGCGCATCGGTAGGGAATCCCGGATAAGGCGATGTATGGACAATATCAATGGGGGCGATCGCCCGCGGTGCAGATACTACTACCGCATCCCGCCGTGTTAACACTTTGGCCCCACAATCCCGCGCTGCGGCAATAAACGCCGAAAAATGCCGCGGCACCACGCTGGCAATTTCTACCATGCCCCCCGCCGCCATGACTGCCGCCAAATAGGTTGAAGCCACAATCCGGTCAGGAATAATGGTATACTCAGCATCGTGCAATGCCGGAACGCCGGTAATCCGGATGACATCCCCGCCTGCGCCCCGGACACGCGCACCCATTGCATTTAAGAAATTTTGCAAATCCACAATTTCCGGTTCCCGCGCCGCATTGTTGAGCACGGTCGTCCCCTCCGCCATCACAGCGGTCAGCATAATGTTTTCCGTCGCTCCAACCGAAGGGAAATCTAAATGCAGGCATGCCGGCTTGGGCTGTTTTGCCTCACAATAAACAAACCCCTGTGTTTCATCCACCCGCACCCCCATTTCGCGGAAAGCTTTTAAATGCAGATCTATGGGCCGCGGCCCAATCTCGCATCCACCGGGATAGCTCATCACTGCACTCTGCCGGCGCGCTAATATTGCACCCAAAAATACAATAGACGAGCGCATTTGATGCATGAGCTCATCTGGGATATAATTGTTTTCCACATTGGTAGAATCCACTGTAACGGTGCCGTTTTCAAAGGCAACATCACATCCCAAAAACCGCAAAATATCCAGTGAAATCCGCACATCGCTCAAATCGGGGCAGTGATGGATAACACTTTTCCCCCCGTTGAGCAGGGTCGCTGCCAAAATGGGCAAAACTGCATTTTTGGAGCCCTGTACTTCCACACGGCCCTCCAAAGGATGCCCGCCGGTTACATGTATGTATGCCATGGCTGCTGTACACCTCCGTCAAATAAACCGCTTCATACTGCTATAGTATGCCGCTGCTGCGGATGTGTGACAGCTTACATGGGGATTACCGTTTTTCTGTCATTTTCTTGATTTTTTCATAAATCATGTCACATGCACGTATTTTCCTCATGCTGCGCGCCCGTTCCCCGGTTTCCTCCAGCATATTCCCGCCGGTCATCCGGTCAATCTCCTGTTGAAGCCGCTGCGCAGTAAATTCCGGTTCCAGTATCATAGCCGCCGCCCCCTTTTCTACCAGCGCCCGCGCATTGTACTCCTGATGGTTGTGGGTCACATTGCGCGAAGGTATTAAGATAGAAGGTTTACCCAACGCACACAGTTCCGATACGGTAATCGCCCCCGCACGGCCAATCACCAAATCAGCCGCTGCAAGCACAGTATCCATATTGTGAATATACGGCACCACGGTAAGATTGGGCAGGGCGTCCAGCCCCCGGCCCTTCAATGTGTTCATCACCCGTTCATACCAGTACGTACCGGTGGCGAAATAGATATATTTGGACGGGTCACCGCCCGCCGTTTGCAAATAATCTATCATGACGTCATTGATACGCTCAGCGCCCAAACTGCCGCCAAACGATAATATCATGGTGCGTTCTCCCACCCGCAGTTCCCTGCGCGCCGCTATCCGGTCTGCCTTGAGCAGGCTGGGACGGATGGGGTTGCCGGTCAGCAAAATTTCCTTTGCTTCCTTCAAATACCGTGTGCTGGCTGCAAAGCTAATCGCTGTAACATCTGCACGGCGCGCCAGCAGCTTGATGGCGCTGCCCGGGAAAACGTTTTGCTCGTGTATCAGGGTCGGGATTTTTTTTTGGCAGGCCGCATATACCACCGGCGCACAGACATATCCGCCAGTGCCAATCACCACATCCGGGCGGAATGTACGCAGTATCCGCTTTGAAGCGCCAATGGCAAATACAAATTCCAACGCCGGGATTACATTTTTAACCGTCTTATGTCCCTTCATCCCCTCGACCCTGATATATGCAATGGGAAAACCCTCTTTGGGAATCAAGGTGCTTTCCATACCTTTTTTGGTCCCGACAAACTGTATTTCCGCATCTTTTTCGTGGGCAAGTATGGTTTTGGCAATGGCCACCGCTGGGTTGATATGCCCCGCCGTGCCGCCGCCAGCCAATAGGACTTTCAAAAACGCCTCACCTCCTTACTTTTCCACATAACGGGAAACATTCAAAATAATACCCATACCGCATAGGATAAACAGCAGCGATGTACCGCCGTAGCTAAAAAACGGGAGCGGGATACCCGTTGCAGGCATGGACGAGGTGACAACTGCGATATTCATGAGCACCTGTATCCCTATCAATGCGGTAATCCCTCCTACCAGCATTCCGGAGAAGGAATCGGGTGCGTGGATGGCAATTTTCACACCCTTCCATATCAATATAACAAATAACACCACAACAAGTAAAGCGCCAAAAAAACCCAATTCCTCACAGATGATAGAAAAAATAAAGTCATTTTGCGGCTCTGGCAAATATAAAAATTTTTGCCGGCTCTGCCCCAGCCCCAAACCAAACAGGCCGCCCGAACCTATGGCGTACAACGACTGCACCACCTGCCAGCTATCGCCCAGTATATCTGAAAATGGGTCCAAAAAGGTCAAAAAACGCTGCATCCGGTAAGGGGATATGGCAATCATCGCCGCAACTGCTCCCGCTGCCGGCAGTGCCAAAACCACAAAATGCCAAATTTTCGCCCCCGCTAAAAACAACATCATCACGCCAATGATACCGATAATCATTGCACCGCTCATATGCGGCTCAATTAATACCAAACCTGCAACAACGCCAATCACCAACAAGTAAGGCACAAATCCCGTCCAGAATTTTTTAAGCAAATCCTGGTTGTGCGGCAGGCTTTTTGCCAAAAAGATAATCAGCGCATATTTGGCAATTTCCGACGGTTGGAAAGTCAATTGCCCAACACCAAGCCAACGGCGCGCACCATTGCGCACCTGCCCAATCCCCGGAATTTTTACCAAAATCAGCAGGACAGCCGTTGCAATAAGGATAGGGATGGCAAACCGGTAGTACAATTTATAGTTGATACGGGATGTGACAAACATAGCCGCCAGGCCGACCAAAGCCCACAAAAACTGCCGCTTGATAAAATAGAAGGCGTCATTGTAGAGATAATGCGCAGATGCGCTGCTGGCCGAAAATACCATAATCAGCCCATAAGCCAGCAGCATCAGTACCACGATTAAAAATGTAAAATCGATAGATTTGACTTTCCGCACCTTTTGGGGCACGGGCGCCCGGCTCAATTCTCCCAAATCCCTTTCCTCCAATCCTTCTGCGTTATGATACAATTGACAGCCATGCAATGAACGCCAACGCCACACTTACAAGGACAGCCGCCAACACAATTTTCCGCTCGCTCCAGCCGCACATCTCAAAATGGTGGTGGATGGGGGTCATTTTAAATATCCGTTTGCCAGTGAGCTTAAAACTTGCCACCTGCAAAATTACCGACAGAGTTTCTATCACATACACGCCGCCAACAATCACCAATACCAGTCCCAAGCCCATCATCAAGGCCAGGGCAACCACCGCGCCGCCCAAAAACAGGGAACCCGTATCCCCCATAAAAACCTTAGCCGGATAAGCATTAAACAGCAAAAAGCCCAGGCATCCGCCGGTGACGGCAGCAGAAAATACCGCAATAGGCGTATCGTTCACCCCAAGCGCTGCAATGGTGAAAAACAAACTTACCACCACCGTCACACTGGACGCTAAGCCGTCCAAACCATCGGTCAAATTGACCGCATTTGGTACGCCGACCATCAAAAATACCGCAAACGGGATGTACCCCCATTTCAAATCCAGCGGCGTATGCAAAAACGGAATGGCCACGCTGGTATGCAGCAAGTGAAAATGCATGCCCGCCAGCACAAATACCACTGCAACAAACACCTGCGCCAAAAACTTTTGCAATGCCGTCAGCCCAAGATTCCGTTTCATCACCACTTTGATAAAATCATCTATAAAGCCAATGGCGCCAAACGCAAGCGCAACGGCCAGCATAGCAATCCCTTTGGTATTGCGGGCAAACAGCAGTGTTACAACCGCCGCCGCCAAAATAAAAATGATACCGCCCATGGTAGGCGTCCCTGATTTCGCCTTGTGCCAACTCGGCCCTACCGTCCGGATTTCCTGTCCAAACTTAAGCCGGTGCAAAACCGGAATCAAAACCGGTCCCGCTACCGCGCTAATGGCAAATGCCAGCACTGCGGCAATGCTCACCGTAAACATCGCTTGCTCCAAAACAACCCCCGCCTTTGTATATCCTTTCAACCCAAAAGGTGATCTGCAATTTCCTCCAGCCGCATCACCCGCGACCCCTTAATTAGTATGGCATCCCCTTGGCGCAAACATGCGTCCAGCGCCGCATTAGCATCCTGATTGCTAGCACAGCAAACAATCTGCCTAAGCCCTGCCCCAGCTGCGCCCGCCTGGTATTCATGCGCATATTTTCCAATAAGCAGCAGCATATCCACGCCATGCAAAGCTGCATACGCCCCTGTCTCCCGGTGAAACCGGGGGGCCTCAGCGCCCAATTCTGCCATATCGCCCAACACAGCAATCTTCCGCCGCCCGTTCCCCACCGTATGCAAAACGTCAATGGCGGCGCAAACCGACTGCGGGCTGGCATTATAGCAGTCGCTGATGATTAGTATACCATTTTTTTCCTGTATATGTTGTCGAATCCCGCCTGCCTGGTAAGAAAACAACCCATTTTTGATATCATCCTGTTCCATGCCATACTGCCGGCCAACCGCAATTGCCGCTAAAGCGGCGTAAACATTGTGTTTCCCCGCCAATTGGATACGGTATGGTTCCCCCGCGGCGCAAAAGGAGACGCCTTCCCGGCTGACAGCCAAATCTGTTGCAACCAAATGGCAGTTTGGGTTTTCTATTCCATAAAATAGCGCATTTGGCAGCTTTTCGCGCAAGCTGTACAGCAAAGGGTCATCCCCATTCAAAAAGACAGCTCCATGTTCGGAAAGCCCGGAAAAAATTTCACACTTTGCCTGTAAAATCCCTTCCTTGCTTCCTAAATTTTCTATATGCGACACGCCAATATTGGTAATCACCACTGTATCCGGCCGTGTACACTGTGACAGGCGCGCAATTTCACCAAAATGGCTCATGCCCATTTCAACCACTGCCGCCTGATGTTCGCGGCGCAATCCCAGCAAAGTGAGCGGCAGCCCCACCTCGTTGTTGAAATTCCCTTGTGTTTTCAGTGTACAAAATTGCTGCCGCAGTACCGATGCGATCAGCTCCTTGGTGGTGGTTTTCCCCACACTCCCCGTCAGCCCCACCATATGGACCGAAAACTGCGTGCGGTACCAACGCGCCAAATCTATAAGCGCCTGATTGGGGTCGGATACCCGGATGGCAAACCCGCCTTCCCGGGCTGGATAATCAGGGCCGCAAAAATACCCCGCTGCACCCGCCCTGCAAGCCTGCGCAATGAACTGATGCCCGTCAAACGTATCCCCTTTCAATGGGATAAACAGGCTTCCCTGCTCAATGTTACGGCTGTCGGTAGACACCGCCGATACCGTCATATCCGGCATACCGGACAGCAAAGTTCCATCAACGGCTTTTATAAGCTGCGCAACTTTCAACGGTTCTATTTGCAATCCCATCATGCCCTTCCCTGATTTTGTAAAATACTCCTTACAATCTGCCGTTCGTCAAAATCTATCACGCCGTCTTTGAGAACCTGATAGGTTTCGTGCCCCTTGCCCGCCAGCAGCAGCACATCATCCTTTTTTGCCAACGCCAATCCAAACGCAATGGCATCCCGCCGGTTAACAACCACCTCATACGGCACTTTGGTCTTTTTCACACCCGGCAAAATATCATTGATGATATCTTCCGGCTCCTCAGTACGTGGATTGTCGCTGGTAACTATGCAAAAATCCGCAAGGGAACCTGCCAGCTCTCCCATCATAGGCCGCTTGGTCTTATCCCGGTCCCCGCCGCAGCCAAACAGTACAATCAACCGTCCCTTGCAGAAACCGCGTACCGTTTTCAAAATGTTTTCCAACCCGTCCGGCGAATGGGCATAGTCAATCATCACCGTAAAATCAGTGGGGACATCTACAAGTTCTGCCCGCCCTTTGACACCGTGGGCCGTTTTCAGCGCCTGGCATATCGTCCCTGCCCCAACTCCCAGCGACCGGCAAATGCCAATGGCGCACAGCGCATTATATACCGAAAAATGCCCTGGGATGGGCAGTGAAAATGATTGATCCAAAGCAGAAAATTCTACACCGCGCGCATGTAAAACAATATTTTTAGCACAAATATCATTGCTGGCCCCTTCCCCATACCGGACCACAGGGCAGGAACTTTGCGCAAGCAGCCTGTCAACGTGCATATCGTCCCCGTTTACCACAGCCATATCGCACATTTGAAAAAGCTTTGCTTTGGCTGCCATATACTGTTCCATCGTACCGTGAAAATCCAAATGGTCCTGTGTCAAATTGGTAAAGGCCGCCACCGCAAAATGGCAGCCGTAAATGCGGTTCAATGCCAGCGAATGGGAAGAAACTTCCATCACCACATCATCCACCTGTTCCCGCACCATAATGGAAAATAACTCCTGCAATTCCAGGGATTCAGGCGTGGTATGGTCTGATTTTAACACCATATTGCCCACCATATTCTGATTTGTCCCAATCAGCCCCACCTTCCGGCCGGCACGTTCCAAAATTTCTTTCACCAAATAGGTCACTGTTGTTTTCCCATTGGTACCTGTCACCCCCACCAGACGCAGGCTTTTCGATGGGTTGCCATACCAATTGGCACTCGCCTGCGCCAGCGCTTTGCGCGAGTCGGGCACAACAGCCTGCGGCACTGGCAAGCCCGGCTGGAATTTTTCTACAATTACTGCCGCCGCGCCGTTTTCCACCGCAGATTGAAGATACGTATGCCCATCTGAACGCAGACCGCGGACTGCAACAAAGACATTGCCGGGCTGCAGTTTGCCCGAATGGTAGCATACGCCGGTAAGGACTGTATCCTTATCACCATAAACCTGTGCTCCCGCCACCCCTTGCAGCAATTGTTCTAACGTCATTTTCAAGACATCCCCCAATTTTTAATGAACATCGGTATAACTAAATTCTACCGTTACCACCGAACCTCGCTGAACCATCGTTTCGGCCGGCGGATCTTGCGACGCCACTACGGCCTCGCCGTCCGCCACCTCAGCCGAACCAGCGATTTTCATATTCAAGCCCGCATTGGTAATGCGCCGGTTGGCTTCCGATACCGCACAGTTGAGCACATCCGGCACCATCACTTCATCGCCGTCTACTTCTTTGGTGTAAAGCATTACCGTCGACGCCTCCGGCAATGTCGTCCCGCCCTTGGGAATCTGCTCCAGCACCGTGTCGCCATCCCCGACAAATTGATATTTCAATCCCGAATCAGCAAAAGCCTGTTCCGCATCCGCTTTGCTCATCCCTTCCACATTCGGCACCGATAAATCCATACTAGCCAGCTCATCTTCGGTATACTGCGGCTCAATGTTCAAATACCGCAGCACATCATCAAAAATCTTCTGAAAAGTCGGCGCTGCAATCTGGCCGCCCATATAGGTCCCACCCATCGGTTCATCCAGCATCAAAAGCCCAATGATTTCCGGGTCATTGGCAGGTGCAAAGCCCACAAACGACGCAATATATTTCCCGTTGTTGCGCGGCTGCTTTTCACTGGTCCCCGTTTTGCCGGCTACCCGGAATCCCTTGATATAAGCATTTTTCGAGGTCCCGTTGGTAACCACGCTCTCCAAAATCTGCCGCACTGTCTGCGCCGTTTCCGGCGAAATCACTTTGCGTATCTGTTCGGTTTCAAATGTTTCAATCACATTGCCTTCATCATCCACCAGTTCTTTGGCAATGCGCGGGCGTACCATTACGCCGTCGTTGCAAATGGCTGAATATGCTGCAACCATCTGCAATGGCGTCACCTGGAAGCTCTGCCCAAACGAGCAGGTGGCCAGTTCCACCTCGTGGAAGTTGTCCATAGAATGGAACGCACACACCGCTTCCCCCGGCAGTTCAAAACCAGTCTTTTCTGCAAATCCAAACGCCTTGTAATACTTAAAGAAATTCTCCGTCCCAATCCGCGCGCCAACCGTCATAAAGACCGGGTTGCAGGAATTTTCCACCCCCTGCACAAAAGTTTCGCCGCCATGTCCGCCCGCCTTCCAGCAATGGATAAGCTCCGGGCCAACCTTCATAGCGCCAGTGCAGTTAAATGTGTCGTTTAAACTGACAACCCCCTCTTCCAGCGCCATCGCCGTTGTAATGGCTTTAAACGTCGAACCTGGTTCATAGGTATCTACCACACACTTGTTTCGCCACATCTGATTGATCAATTCATTATATTTGGCCGATTTTTCCTCGCCTTCCAGTGCGTCCACCTCTGCCTGTGCCGCTGGGTCAACCAAAGTAAAGGGGTCATTCAAATCAAAATTTGGTTCGGTTGCCATAGCCAATACTTCACCAGTTTTTGCATTCATAATGATACAGGCCCCCCCATTTTCCACCTTATAATCGGCAACCGCCTGTTCTAAGTGGTTTTCCACAAAGTGCTGCACAACCTCGTCAAGCGTCAGCACTAAATTTGCACCGTTTTCTGGATTGATATATTTTTCATATTTAAACGGCATATCGGTCCCGCGTGCATTCTTTGCAGACACAACCCGGCCAGGAAGCCCTTTTAAATATTTGTCAAATACCATTTCTATGCCGTTTAATCCCTGGTTGTCTGTCCCCACAAACCCAATGACATGCGACGCTAAATCGCCGTACGGATAATACCGTTTGGTGTCTTCTGACAAATAAACGCCCTTCATTTCCAATTGCCGTATTGCATCTGCCGGTTCCTTTTCCACCCGGCGCTTCACAATTTCATATCCCGTATTCTTGGTAATAATGCTGTATACTTCGTCTTTTTCCATACCCAAAATCTGAGACAGATTGGTTGCAACTTCTTCCGCGTTACCCGCGTCTGCAATTTCATTAGGCGTAACAGAAACCATTTCCACCGAAGCGCTTTGCGCTAAAATTTTCCCATTCCGGTCATAAATGACGCCCCGTTTGGAATTGATGGTCTTGTCTTTGGTTTGCTGTTCAATTGCTTTCATTTGCAATTCTTCGCCGTCCACAAACTGAATCCACCCCGTGCGGACAGAAAGTGCGGCAAATATCACCAGTAAAATCATCAGCAGAGCAAATGCACGTTTTTTTACTTTTAAATTAAGCTGTTTCATATCACTGCTATCCTCCCGCAAAAGTCTCAAAAAACCGCTGTTTGGCAGTCGCCGTCCCCTCCGAACAAAGCGGAAGGGACGGCGGCTGTCATCCATAAAATCTAGTGATTTGCTGCATTACTATGTAATATGAAACCATTAGTTGAAATATGCCAAAAATGCGCTGATTGACTGCCGGATTGCACCAAATGTGCTCTGCACCGGCGCGGGGGAATCTTGTTTTGCCACCTCTCCATAATTGCTCTGCTGTACATCAACATATACAATCTGATACTTTTCCGGTCGTTTCATCCCCAATTGCGTGGTGGCAATTTCCTCTACTTTTTTCAAATCCAGACTCTTTTCCAAATCCAACATTTTCTGGTTATTGTCTTCTTTGGCCTGTTCCAGTTCTGCCTGCAACTCAGATACCCGGGACGACGCCTGTATGATCCGTGCATTCCCATACAAAACGCCGCATGCAACGGCAAAAACAACGGCAAGGCAAGACATCAGCTTAACCCGCGCAATAAATTTACGCTTGCGTTCCCTGCGTTTCTTTGCCCGTATGTCTACCTGCTGCGGGGCGGTCCCCCTCTCATACTCCAGCTGATAAGCAGATGTCCCGTCGTATAACCTCGCCAATCCATTCACCCCATTATATCATTTCTTTTGTACAATCCGCAGCTTCGCGCTTTTTGCACGCGGGTTGCGTTCCTGTTCCCCTCCGTCCGGTTCTATCGGTTTTTTGGTTACCACCCTGCCGCGCGGCTGCCTGCCGCACACGCATACCGGAAAATCCTTCGGGCAAATACACCCAGCAGCAAAAGAAGCAAACGCCTGTTTTACAATCCGGTCTTCCAGCGAATGAAACGTAATCACACACAACCGCCCGCCAGACTGTAAGCAGTCAAAAAAATCTTCCAATGCCTGCCGTAAAATCTGCAACTCCCCATTGACCTCTATCCGGATGGCCTGAAACACCCGTTTCGCCGGATGCGACCCCTTCTGCCGCATCCGTTCCGGCACTGCATGCCGGATGATATCGGCCAGTTGGGCCGTTGTTTCAATCGGCTTTTTTCCCCTTTGCCTTACAATGTCGGCGGCAATCCTCCTGGAAAACCGTTCTTCGCCGTAATCAAAAAAAATTGCGGCCAGTTTTTCTTCCCGATAGGTATTTACAACCGCATATGCATCCAACGGGTTGTGTTGATCCATACGCATATCCAAAGGCGCGTCAGCCATATAGCTAAATCCCCGCGCCGCGTTGTCAATCTGATACGAGGAAACGCCCAAATCCAGAAGCGCCCCGTCGATACTGCTGATGCCAAGCTGTGATAAAATGGCTTTGATATTGCGGAAATTGTCATTGACAATGATGACTTTTTTATCATTCCCAAGCCGCTGCCGGCAAACCGCGACCGCTTCGCTGTCCTGGTCAATCCCAACCAGCCGGCCGGTATCCGCCAAATGCGATAAAATTTCGCTGCTATGCCCGCCGCCGCCCATGGTGCCATCCACATAAATACCATCCGGACGGATTTGCAGCCCATCCACCGCTTGGTGCAGCAGCACTGGGATGTGTGAAAACTCCATCATATGAAAATCCCCAAGTTTCCCATATTGGCTGCAATTTCATCTGCATCAATCGCTGCAATGTACTGGTTCCAAACCTCTGTGGCCCAAATTTCCGCTTTGTTGCCATTTCCAGTGATGGTAACGTCGTTGGCAATCTGTGCATATTCCCGCAGATGCGGCGGAAGCAAAACCCGCCCCTGCTTATCCGGCTCGCACTCTACCGCGCCGGCCAAAAACCGGCGGGAAAACGCGCGCGTATTGGGGTCTGTCATAGGCAATGTGCTCAGCTTTTCATAAAATTTTTCCCATTCCTGGCCGGAGAATACAAACAAGCTCTGGTCAAACCCTTTGGTTATCATGAATTTTTCGCCCAGTTGCTCACGAAATCTTGCCGGCATAATGACACGGCCCTTTGCGTCAATACTGTGCTGAAATTCACCGCTGAACATGTGCTCACCTCTTCCCCACTTGCCGGTGTTTTTATACCACTTTCAACCACTTCCCACCACTTTTATTTAAATTCTACCCCATTTTTAATCATTTTGCAATAGTTTTTTTGAAAATATCTTGATAAACCATGGTTATTTCACAGCATCCGTATATATTTGGCAGTATTGTATAAATACATTTTTGCTTTTTTGTGCAGTTTTTTATCTTGATTTTGTATTTCATTCCAAAAATAGGTATCAAAAAATCCGCCCGGCTCCTTTGCCAGGCGGATTTTCTATTGATATCCTTAATTAAAAATATCTGCGCCGCCGCTCTTTTCAAATAAACGTTGAATCCGGCTGCGCAAATCACGGTTTTCCGGCTTTTTCAAACCCGGATCCTCCCTGAGCAGCGCTGCACAAGCGGCCTGTGCAGTTTTTAATACTTCCAAATCGGTAAACAGGTTGGCCACCTTCAGCTCAGGCAGCCCATGCTGCCGCGTCCCAAAAAATTCCCCGCTCCCGCGCAATTCCAAATCCTTTTGGGAAATAAGAAACCCATCGTTGGTACGGCACATGATATTCATACGTTCCCGCGTCGTCTCATTGTCGCTGTCGGTAAATAAAATACAGTACGACTTGTATTCCCCTCGCCCTACGCGCCCGCGTAGCTGATGAAGCTGGGACAATCCAAACCGTTCGGCATTTTCAATGACCATAATATTGGCGTTAGGGACATCAACCCCTACCTCTATTACTGTGGTAGAAACCAGCAATTGAATCTCCCCGCGCTTAAACGCCATCATCACATCATCTTTTTCAGCAGGACGCATCTTCCCGTGCAGTAAACCCACCCGATAGCCAGGCAGCACATCCCGCTGCAATTTTTCTGCAAATTCCGTCCCCGCTTTCAAATCTGACTTTTCCGACTCTTCCACCAGCGGGCAGACGACATACCCCTGCCGTCCTTCATCCAACTGTTTTTTAACAAACCCATAAGCGCGGCGGCGCAGCGCTTCTCCCACACAAAAAGTATCTATCGGCTGCCGGCCTTTTGGCAGCTCGCCAATGATAGATATATCCAAATCCCCATATAAAATGAGTGCCAGTGTGCGTGGAATGGGCGTTGCCGACATCACCAGCACGTGACAGCCGTCCCCTTTTTCCTTAAGCCGCGCACGCTGGGATACCCCAAACCGGTGCTGCTCGTCTGTAACGCACAATCCCAAACGGGCAAATTCTACATCCTTTTCAATTAAGGCATGCGTGCCAATGACGACATCATATGTCCCCGCCGCAATACCGCGCAGCAATTCTTTTTTCCCCCGGGAAGACCCCGTCAGCAAAGCAACCGAAACGGTATCGCCCAGCAAGGAATGAAGGGTATCATAATGCTGAAACGCCAAAATTTCAGTAGGCGCCATCAGGACAGCCTGGTAGCCGTTTTTTGCCGCCGCCAGCATAGCCGCTGCGGCCACCACCGTTTTCCCGCTGCCCACATCCCCTTGCACCAGCCGGTTCATCGGCCTGCCCGACTGTAAATCTGCACAGATTTCTGAAATAGCCGCCTGCTGGGCGTTTGTGGGGGTAAAGGGCAGCGACTGCAAAAAAAGCCTCACACATGCCATGTTGGTAAAAACAGGCCCTTTCTGCCCGCCGCGGCGATGTTTTAAAAAAGATAGGGACAACTGTAAAACAAACAATTCTTCAAATACCAGCCGGCGCCGGGCAATTCCCAGCATTTCAAAACTTTCCGGCGCATGCATTTGACGTACTGCGGTATCCAAATCGACTAGGCCCAGCCGGGTACGGAGGGATTCTGGCAGCACATCTGGCAGCTTGCCCGCTTTCTCAAGGGCCTGTCCCACCAAACGGCGGACAGACGGCTGGCTGACGCCCTTGGTTAAAGGGTACACTGGCACAATACAGCCCGTCAGCTCGCACACCCCCTGCCGTTCCATTGCAACCAATTCCAGCTCGCTGCGGCCATAGGCCTCCGCCCGCTTCCCATAAAAAACATACGGCTCGCCATATGTAATTTTTTTTGCGTATTGCGGCGATGTAAACCATTTGACCAGCAAAGAACCTGTCCCATCATCGATATACAAACTGTATACAGCCAAATTGCGCCGGATGCGCTTTTCCGATACCTGGCGGTACGGGACAGCACAGACACAGCACATCTGTCCAGGCCGCGTCTGTGCAATGGGCAGTACTTCCCGCCGGTCGTCATATTCCCGCGGGAAGTAACAAAGCAAATCCCACAGTGTTTCAATCCCCAGTTTCTTTAAAAATGCCGCGCGCTTTTCCCCTACGCCTTTCAAATACTGTACGCTGGTATCCAGCACTGCATCCGACACCGTGCATTCCCCCAAACAAAAAGCCGCCAACTTATCCCTGCGTTGGCGGCATAATTCTCATTCTACCGAAACCAAATAATCATATACCGGCTGCCCGCCGTTTTGCACCGACACATCTACATCCGGATACCGCTCAGATATCAATTTTTCCATTGGCGCAATATCCTTTTCGTACACGCCGCTGCCATAAAAAAGGGTAATAACGCCGGTATCTTCATCTACCATTTGGCTGAGTACCTGCAAAAGCGCATGTTCTACCGTACCATCTGCCACAACAATATCGCCTTCTACCAGCCCCAGCACATCGCCTTTTTTGATTTTCTGGCCATTCACTTTGGTATCGCGGACCGCATAGGTAATCTGCCCCGTCTTGACGCCGGACATGGCCTCTGCCATGGCCTGTTGGTTTTCTGCCGCATCCGCATCTGTATCAAAAGCCAAAAGGCAAGCCAGTGCCTGCATCACACTGCGGGTTGGAATCACTGTCATATCCTTTTTTGTCAAATTGCGCGCTTGTTCGGCAGATAAAATGACATTTTTGTTGTTTGGGAATACAAAAATATGCTCTGCGTACAAGCCCTCTACCGCATTCAAAATATCCTCCGTACTTGGATTCATGGTCTGCCCGCCTTCAATGACACGGTCCACGCCCAATTTCAGCAATGTATCCTTCAGCCCGCTGCCTGCCGCAACGGCAATGATCCCATATTTTTTCAGCTCCGCCGGTTCTGGCTGCGGCTGTTCTGCAAACAGCCGATTGCGGTGCTGTTCCTTCATATTATCAATTTTAATTTTTGTAAGTTCGCCTAATTTCAGCGCCTCACCCAGCACCAGGTTGGGCTCGTTGGTGTGAATGTGCACCTTGATAATATCATCGTCGTCAATGACCACCATACAGTCACCATGCAGCTCAATGGTGGATTTAAATGCAAATACGTCTTCATTTTTGTGGTTCTTATGAATCAAAAACTCGGTACAATACTGAAAGGCAATATCCTCCGGATTCACTGCCAGTTCCGGCCGTGCACCCGTTCCAGGATGGGCAGGATTGGAAGTTTCTTTATCTTGCCGCTCTATAATCTTACGATTTTTGAGCGCATAAAGGGCGCCTTCCAAAAACAGCATTAGCCCCTTGCCGCCCGCATCCACCACGCCCGCCTGCTTAAGCTGCGGCAGCAGTTCCTGTGTTTGTTCCAATGCCTTGTTGCCGTCTGCAAGGATGATTTCAAAAAGCTGCACCGTATCCTCGGTATCCGGCGCATAAGCCGCCGCCGATTCAGCCAGCGCCCGCGCCACCGTTAAAATCGTCCCTTCAGTTGGTTTCATCACTGCACTATATGCGCTTTCTGCGGCATGGCCAAATGCTTTTGCCATCAGTGCCGTACCGCATACGTCATGGCCCTGCAATTCTTTAGACAGGCCGCGTATCAGCTGCGACATGATCACACCTGAATTCCCCCGCGCACCGCGCAGCGTTGCTGCGGCAAGGGCTTTGGCAACACCGCCCACCCCCAAATCACGCGACGTGGTAACATCCGCCGCGGCTGCCTGAAGGGTAAGCGACATATTGGTCCCCGTATCGCCGTCCGGCACGGGGAATACGTTTAAATCATCCACCATATGGCGGTTATTGCTCAAATGATTGGCGCCCGATAGTACCATATCGGCAAAAAAACTGCCGTCAATTTCTCTCATCACCATCCACCACTCCTATTCCTGGACCCGGAAGCCCTCTACATAGATATTGACCTGCTCGACTTCCAGCCCGGTCATACGGCTGAGCTGATATTTCACATTGTTGATAATACTGTTGCTGATGGTATTGATATTCACGCCATACTCTACAATGATATGGATATCTAGGCTCAGTTTTTTGCCTGGCAGCGCCGTCACTCGGATACCCTTAGTAAGCGTATCCTTTTTCAGCAGGTTGGCAAATTCATCTGATTTTGACCGGTAAGCCATCCCCACTACGCCATAACACCCCGTTGCAATAATCCCTGCCAGCTTGGCAATCACATCCGTATCAATGGTGATACTTCCCTTCGCCAGTTCAAAGCTTGCGTTTGCCATCGTTACCGCACCTCCATAAGTCTGTTTAAAACATTATTGTCGCCCCGCCTGCCGCCTGTGCCTCACGGCTGTGACAAGTACAAAAAACCACTTGCCGTCTAGAAACATAAGATTGCAAATACGCCATGGCAGGCAAAAGCCGCTGGTCATCATACAACACAAACGGATCGTCCAAAAACAGCGGGCAATCGATACCGATTGTTTCTATTATACCTAACCTGAGCGCAAAATACAACTGTTCTATTGTCCCAGAACTAAAATTTCTAATATCAGTATACCCAATTTCATGTTTCAGCCGTACGCCAAAACTGTCGTCAATCAACAGTTCCCCATACTTTCCGCCTGTGAAAGATGAAAAAACCGCCGCTGTTTTGTTTGCTAAAACCGGCGCAAAATTACACCGCAGCGTCTCAAATGCTTCGCCCAGCACCGTTTGTGCCAATTCGGCAGCAGCGGCCTGCCGTTTAGCGGCCGCAAGCTGTTCCGCACAGTCATCCAGTTCTTCTTGTAAACTAACAGAAGACAGGGCGGATGTATGCAAAAATGCCGCTTCCTGTTTTATCCGGGCCAGCTCTGCCGTCAACGAAAACAACCTTTCATCCGCCTGCCGGATAGCTTCATCCGCTTGTTCCGCATGCTGCACTGGTTGAACAGCCAATACAGCATCTACATTACCATATGTATTTTCTAGTTCTTCCCTGCATACATCCACCGCGGCATTTTTTTCTGCTAATACAGCCTTGGCAAGTTCCATCCGGTAAGCGGCGCTGTCCTTATGTGCTCGGCGTGTTGTATACTCCCGCTTCATTTGCAAGTATTCCTCTGTGGACGCCAAATGATACCGCTGTAAGATTTCCTGCTTATCTTGCAGCAATTCCCTTTCCTGCCGTCCATACCGCTCCTGTTCACTCCGCAGATGATTGCCGCGTACAATCCCGTATACTGCCAGCACTGCCCCCAGTATCATCCCCGCAAACAGTACCGGCAGGAAAAAACCAGCTGCGGCAAAAGCCGCCGCAGCCAGGCATCCTGCTACTACCAACCGCTTGGCCCCCGCGCGCTTATCCCCCAGCAGCAAAGACCGGGTGTGAAGTTCCGCTGCCTGCTGGGAATCATCCCGCAGTAAAACCGCTTCCTCTTCCGGCGGCATTCGTTCTGCCGCTTCCATCCCCTCAAAAGTAATTGTTTCCCACGCCCGTATTGCAGCCGCAGCCTGTTCTTCCGCAGCCTTTTGCGCAGTTACAGCCGTCCGGTACCGTTCGCCTGCCGCAGCCATTGCAGCGGTGCCCTGTATGTGCATCCAATGCGCTTTTTCCTTCTCACAGGCAGTATAGTCCTCTTCCGCCTGCCGCTGTGCAGCGGCAAGCTGTTCTATTCGTTGTGCAGCGCCAACCGCCTGTCCCATCCGTTCCTTTAAACGCGATATCCTGCCTTCCAATCCAGGAATGACCGCTCCCGTGCGCCTTGGGGAAACCAACTGTGCAATGCGCTCCTTTAGTTCTGCATCCAGTTTCTGATAAGAGGCCTCCTCGGCGCCGCTTTCCATCAAATTGGAAAGCTTCCCAATCAGTTCCCCTTCCTTGCCGGCATCTACCCGCGCAGACCGCGCCGATAAATACATGGTCCGCGTAAACCCTTCGTCCGCCATACCAAATAACTGCATTCCAATGCCGTCAGCCGGCAATTCCTCCCCAGTCGTCTTACACAGCAGCACCGCTTCCCGTGTTTTGCCCGCACGTACGCCCATACGGCGGGTCAACAGATATTCCTTTCCATCTGCCCGGTATTCTATTTCTGCTTCCATAGGGCCGCCCTGCCATGGTAAAAACCGTTCTTTAAATGACAGCGCCCCGGCCTCTTTTCGAAACTTTGCCCCATAGAATAAAAACCGGATGCAGG
>CALGRC010000065.1 GCA_937959315.1 uncultured Clostridia bacterium
TGCAAAAGGCAAAAGCCGGGAAGTACGCGGTGGGACAGTTTAACATCAACAACTTAGAATGGACCAAAGCGATTTTGCTGACGGCGCAGGAAAACAATTCGCCGGTTATTTTGGGCGTGTCGGAAGGAGCGGGCAAATATATGGCCGGCTACAAAACAGTCGTTGGCATGGTTAACGGTATGCTGGAAGAGTTAGGTATTACTGTACCGGTTGCGCTGCATTTGGATCATGGCAGTTATGAAGGGGCCTGTAAAGTGATTGAGGCTGGTTTTTCGTCGGTCATGTTTGATGGCTCTCATTATGGGATTGGTTAAAATCGTAAAAGAGCACGGAATGTCTCTTGAAGCAGAAGTTGGTTCCATTGGCGGTGAAGAGGATGGCGTTGTTGGCGCCGGTGAAGTCGCCGACCCGCAGGAGTGCAAACGGATTGCAGATTTGGGGGTTGATATTCTTGCTGCCGGTATTGGCAATATCCACGGGAAATATCCAGAAAATTGGCAGGGCTTAAATTTTGAAGTACTGGCGGAAATCCAAAAGCTGACTGACCCTATGCCGTTGGTGCTGCACGGGGGGACGGGGATTCCAGAGGATATGATTAAAAAAGCCATTTCTCTTGGTGTTTGCAAAATTAATGTTAATACGGAATGCCAATTAAGTTTTGCCGCTGCAACCCGCAAGTATATTGAGGAAGGCAAAGATTTAGTTGGAAAAGGCTTTGATCCGCGCAAATTGCTTGCACCTGGTTTTGAAGCCATCAAAGCGACTGTAAAAGAAAAAATGGAGTTGTTTGGTTCTGTTAACAAGGCATAATGTAAAAATATCCCCTTCTATGCGGAAGGGGATATTTTTTATCTTGCAAAATCCAGCGTGATCGTTCCGTGTTCCGATTGGATATCCCAACGGTTTTCACGGTTGTTTCCGTGTACAATCCGATGCCCCGCACCAGTGCCGTTGATCATAATTTCTCCGCTTTCGCTTTGACAGTTGTATTGGTACGCATCTTCGGTCTGTGTGGCATGGATGATGATATCGCCTGCGTCCGATTCTATTTCTACTTTTCCTTCCAGCAAACCTGTCGCAGTAATATTTCCGCTGTCGCTTTCCACTGACAACTGATTTGTAGAAAGGTCTGAGAGGTCTATTTTGCCATAATCCTGCTCGATGGAAATGTGGTTCGCTATAATTTCAGACAGTTGGATATTTCCGCCGTCTGCGTCAATTTCAATTGTGCGGAAATCTGCATTATCTGGATAAAAAATAGTGATAGTCTGTTGGTTCACAGAGGCATTGGGAAGCTGCCAGCTGAACCGTTCCCCGTTATTTCGATTGGTCAAAACGCCGTTTATCACTTGAAAAGCCGATTGTCCGTCGTAGGGTGAATCTATTGAAATTCCATAACTGTTGGATTTTACAAAGGTAAGGTTCCTGTCGCCAATCTGTAGTTTTACTGAATGGAAAGAGTCTATATTTTGTTCTGGCGCCGCTGGAGTATTCGGACTTTGGGATGGAGATGGTACTGCATGCCGATCGATCAATTGGAAACCATTTTTGGTAATGGCAAAACCATCTTTTGCCCCCATCGTCCAGCCGCAGATCATGAGAATGATGCCAAGCAACGCAGCAATACTAGCTATGATGAAAATAAGTTTAATATACCGTTTCCAGTTCATAATGAAATCCCTCCAAAAATCAGTTTGGTACTATATGCAATCAGCCGGCAGAGCTGCCAGGTTAAGTAGGCGCAGCCAATGGCCAGCGTGACACCTATAGCCGCAACCAATAGGCCAATGCCCATCCATAAAATAGCAGTAGCAGCGTGAACGGATATTCCAAAAATCAGGATAACAAAAAAGCTAACAACGCCGGATAATAGCATAAGTCCACCAGAAAGTACCAGACTGCCGGTGGTTAAAACGAGGGAGCCAAGCAGCGGAATACCAATTAAAATATAAAATATGGCAAGCAGTATCCGGATCGGAGCAGAAATGCCATGGCTGCCGGTGGTTTTGACAGTACTGCTTTGATCGTTCAAAATTTGAGCTGCAATGGCTGCCGGATCGCCCAGATCATTGAGTACTTGCTGTTCATTTTCCTCACCGGCATCTTCCAAATAATTTGTATAATAGGCGATAGCTTCGTTTATTTCGCTTTGCGGCAGGCCGCGCAATGATTGCCGGAGCGTATCAAGAAATTTCGTTTTGGTCATCGTATTCCCCTCCATATAGTACACAGTCAATGTTTTTTTTGTAATCATTCCAGGCGTCCAATAGTTGTGTACAGCGCTGTGTGCCCGAAGTAGTAATTGCATAATAGCGTCGGTTCCTTCCTTGAAATGCTTTGTCGTATGTCGTTAGACAGCCATCTTTTTGCAAGCGGCGCAATACAGGGTACAGCGTGGATTCGGAAATGTCGATGGCTTTCCGTACCCGCTGTGTCAAACTGTATCCATAGGCGTCGCCGCGGGACAGTACTGCAAGGACGCAGGCGTCCAGCAGGCTGGTTCCCAGTTGAAAGGTCATAGGCTCAGCTCCTATCATATTTATTTAATCATATTATATATTGTATAATATGATTTGTCAACACATATTGTAAAAAAACTTTAGAATGATTGATAATCATTCTAAAGTTTTTTTACATGAGGGGTGCAAAAATTTGTAAGCCTTTTTGGATAATACGGACATATAACGGTTGTGCTTTACAAAAATCCAAAGTAATTTTTTGGCATTGTTCCAGTGTGTTTAAAAAATCCGCTTTGATTTGTCCAACTGCCTGGTTTTGATAGAGCCAAACGCCGCATTCAAAATGCAAATAGAGGGAGCGGTAATCTAAATTGACTGACCCGACCGTAGCAGTTTGGTCGTCTGACACAAAAATTTTAGAATGGAGAAATCCGGGGGTGAATTCATAAATCTGGACACCTGCCTGGATAAGCTCTGTGTAATAAGAACGGGTGGTCATATGCACCAGCCATTTGTCCCAATGGTGTGGGGTGACGATACGGACATCTACGCCGTTTTTATCAGCCATACAAAGGGCGACAATCATTTCATGATCGATAATGAGATAGGGGGTATGGATATATAGATATTGCTTGCCTTGTTGATGATATCCAAATAGACAAATTCCGCCACATGTTCCTGATCCATAGGGCTGTCAGCATAAGGTTGTACAAAACCGTCGCTGTCAAAGGGCGTTGGATGGTGTGCATGCGGCTGAAGCAACTGATAATTAAGGTTTGCTTCCGGCCGAAAGAGCTGCCAAAGCTGCAAAAACATCATAGTAAAGCTCCACACGGCTTCACCATAGATTTGAATAGAAGCGTCTTTCCAGTATCCATGTTTTTCAAACGTGTTAATATACTCATCAGCCAGATTGATACCGCCAGTGAATGCAGTATGCCCGTCGATAATGGCAATTTTGCGGTGGTCGCGGTTGTTTTGTACGGTGGATAGCACCGGGCGGAACTGATTGAAAACCTGGCATTGGATGCCCGCCGCTTCCAGTTGCCGGTCATAATGTTCAGGCAATAATAGTAAGCATCCCATGGCGTCATACATGACACGCACATCTACGCCTTGTTTTGCTTTTTCTTTTAAAATTTCTAAAATAGTATTCCACATAATGCCTTCTTGAATGATAAAATACTCCAGGAAAATAAAATGTTTCGCAGATTTTAACGCTGTGGTAAGGGCGCGGAATTTTTCCTCGCCGGGCGTAAGATACCGGGCAGTAGAGTGCTGATAAAGGGGAAACCCCTGGCGTATTAAATATCTGCCCGGTTGGCGCAGTAATGGTTGCTCTGTTCCATTTTCTTAATAATTGCCGGTTCTTGCTCCATAAGGGACTGTGACGCTGCAATGGAGCGGTTTATTTTCTTTTCAAAATGCCGGGTGGACGATTGGAAGGTAATCAGCAAATACAGCAAGCCGCCCAGTACCGGAAATAATAGGATTGGGATGACCCATGCCAGTTTGTAGGAAGGGTTCCCGGGACGGCTGACAATATAAAAGACCACTACAATGCTGATGGCCATAAATCCCCACCCGATATACATAGAGAGAAAACTTGCCCGTACAACCATACCGATGATTATGGCAAGCTGTAATATCAAAAGGA
>CALGRC010000066.1 GCA_937959315.1 uncultured Clostridia bacterium
TCCTGCAAGGCGCTGGCTGAGGATATTGTGCGCGGGTTTGCACGGGAAACCGATTGTATTTTCAAGCTGCGGCAAAAGGTGGCGTCGCTTGCGCGGGAGATGGAAGAGCTGGAAACATTGGCGCCGGGCGTCATGCAGCAAAACCGCAAACCAGGGAAAAAGGAGGAAGAAACATGACGGCAGAAGGGCTTGCAGGGGAACTGGGATTGGAACTGCTATCAGGTGTTCCGGGCGGCCGGGAAGTACAGGGCTGCTATGTGTGTGATTTGCTCAGCTTGTGTATGTCTAAAGTAAAGGAGGGGGACGCCTGGATTACCGTGCAGGCCAATATTAATATCGTGGCCATTGCGGTGTTGACCGAGCTTGCCTGTATCATTGTGGCTGAGAATATGCAGGTGGCGGATGATGTCGTGGCTAAGGCCAGAGAAGAGGGCGTTGCGCTCTACCGCAGCGGGAAAAGCGCTTATGAATTGGCGGCTGCGATATCCGGATTGCTATGAAGCTCTATTATGATTTGCATATCCACACCTGCCTTTCGCCGTGCGGGGATGCGGATATGACGCCCAATAATATCGTCAATATGGCGCTTCTCAAGGGCTTGGATGTCATTGCCATTACTGACCACAATACCTGCGGCAATGCAGGGGCGTGCATGGCGTGCGCGGACGGTACCGGTTTGCTGGTTATCCCTGGTTTGGAGGTTGAAACGGCGGAGGAGGTGCATATGGTATGCTTATTCCCCGTGCTATCTTCCGCGCAGGAAATGGAAAAAATCGTACGCGCTGCGCTGCCTGCCATACCCAACCGGGTGGAAATTTTTGGCCCGCAGTGCTATATGGACGCAAACGATCATATCATAGCATATGAGGACAACCTGTTGGTGACAGCTACCCGTCTTTCATGCGGGGAAGTTGTGGACACCGTGCGCCGGCTGGGCGGTTCAGTTTTTCCTGCGCATGTGGACAAGGATTCTTACAGCATGCTGTCCAATTTGGGAGCTATCCCGAAGGAGCTTGGATTTTCCAGTGTGGAGGTTCATCATATGGGGAAATTGGAGCGTATCCGGCAGCAGATTGCAGGCTATCAGGTGCTGCACAATTCAGACGCACATTATTTGTGGGATATTTCTGAGCCGGTGTGTATAATAGAAGCAGAGAAAAAAACGGTTGCTGCGGTGTTGCATGTCGTATAACACAAAAACAGCCGCTGAAAATTATGGATTTCTACTGAAATTTTAAATAAATTGTAAAAATTACGGGAAAACGCTAGAAAAACAGGGGATAATATGATATAATCAATTGGTTTAAGTAAATTTGTTAAAAATATAACAAATAGAGTACATAAGGAGGAAGTTTGCATGAGTGAAACAACCACTGCGGCCTTTGTCAGCACAAAGGAACAGGACGCTAAGCTGGAACAGGTTATCGCCAAGTATAAAAACACCGACGGCGCATTGATTCCAGTTTTGCACGAGGCGCAGGATATTTACGGCTATTTGCCGCTGGAAGTGCAGAAAAAAATATCTGAGGGCATTGGCGTCCCGCTGTCAGATATTTATGGCGTCGTGACCTTTTATACGCAATTTTCCATCAACCCAAAAGGGCAGTATAAAATTGGCGTATGTCTTGGAACGGCCTGTTATGTAAAGGGTTCGGGCAATATTTTGGAACGCATTAAGGAAAAGCTGGGCATTGATGTAGGCGAATGTACGCCGGACGGCCGGTTTTCGCTGGACGCCACCCGTTGTGTCGGCGCGTGCGGCCTTGCGCCGGTTATGACCATCAACGACGATGTTTACGGACGCTTGGTGATAGACGATGTGGATAAAATACTGGCAAAATATGTGGATTGACGGGAGCCTGTTATGACAGAGATTTCCCTGCACATTTTGGATATTGCACAAAATTCGATTAAGGCAAGTGCGTCCCTGGTGGAGATTTCTATTTCGGAAAGTACACAGGATAACACCTTTGTAGTGGAAATTGCCGATAATGGCTGCGGGATGGATGCGGATTTTTTAAAGGATGCTGTAAGCCCGTTCCGCACTACACGTACCACACGCAAAGTGGGGATGGGGTTGTCGTTGTTCAAAGCGGCGGCAGAGCAGACGGGAGGTGCCTTTTCCATCACTTCGCAGGTGGGAGTCGGCACCACGGTAACGGCTGTTTTTGTACGCGACAGCATTGACCGCCAGCCTTTGGGCGATATGGCAGGTACCATGTCGGCACTGGTAGGCGGGAGCCCGGATGTGGATTTTGTATACTGCCATGTGATAGATGGCCGGGAATTTTGCCTGGATACCCGGCAGGTGCGCCAAATGCTTGGCGGCGTAGCATTGGACGAGCCGGATGTGCTTGGCTGGATCCGTGGATATGTGCAAGAGGGTTTGGATGAAATTATGGAGGGATAGGGTATGAAGAGTTTGGCAGAGTTGGAGCAAATCAGGGAAAAAACGTTGGAACGGGTGACGCTGCGCAAAGAAAGCGACAGCGAGGATACACGCATTGTCGTCGGTATGGCCACCTGTGGTATTGCGGCGGGGGCGCGCCCGGTTTTGAAGGCGCTGATGGATGAACTGGAAAAACGGCAGGTTAAAAATGCTTATGTGACGCAGACGGGATGTATCGGCATGTGCAAATATGAACCCATCGTTGAGGTGTTTGCACCTGACGGCAGCAAGGTGACCTATGTGCATATGACGCCTGAAAAAGCGGTAAAGGTCATCAATGACCATATTGTCAATGGCAAAATTGTAACCGAATATACCGTCGGCGCTGCGGATAAATAATCGAAAGGGGAAACAGGAAACATGGAATTAGCCAGAGCACATGTGCTGGTCTGCGGCGGTACCGGATGTACCTCGTCGGGCAGCGAAAAGATTATACACGAACTGGAAACCAATTTGCGCAAACGCAACCTGCAGGATGAAATCAAAGTTATCCGCACTGGCTGCTTTGGATTGTGTGCATTGGGGCCGATTATGATAGTCTATCCGGAGGGCGTCTTTTATTCGATGGTGCAGCCGGAAGATGTAGAGGAGATTGTGGAAGAACACTTGCTCAAGGGGCGTGTGGTCAAACGCCTGCTCTACCAGGAAACCGTCACCGAGGATGACAATGTGAAATCGCTCAATGATGTGGACTTTTACAAGAAACAAAAGCGGGTAGCGCTGCGTAACTGCGGTGTGATAAACCCGGAAAATATTGAAGAATACATAGCGTTTGACGGCTACAAGGCGCTGGGTAAGGTACTGACCGAAATGGAACCCCAGCAGGTCATTGACGAGATTAAAAAATCCGGCTTGCGTGGCCGCGGCGGCGCAGGGTTCCCAACGGGCCTTAAATGGCAGTTTACCAAAGATGCACCGGGAGAGAAAAAATTTGTGGCCTGTAATGCGGACGAAGGGGATCCGGGCGCATTTATGGACCGTTCGGTGTTGGAAGGCGACCCGCACTCAATTATTGAAGCTATGGCCATTGCAGCATATGCAGTGGGTGCCGACCAGGGGTATATCTACATCCGTGCAGAATACCCGATTGCGGTCAAGCGCTTGCAGATAGCCATTGACCAGGCGCGCGAATACGGATTGCTGGGGGAGAATATTTTTGATACCGGTTTTCGCTTTGATTTGGGGCTGCGGCTGGGCGCCGGCGCGTTCGTGTGCGGCGAGGAAACAGCGTTGATGACCTCTATCGAAGGCCATCGCGGCGAACCGCGCCCACGTCCGCCATTCCCGGCAGTTAAGGGGTTGTGGCAGAAACCGACGCTGCTCAACAACGTGGAAACGTATGCCAATATCACGGCTATCATCAACAACGGCGCAGATTGGTTTGCCTCTATTGGCACCGAAAAGAGCAAGGGCACCAAGGTATTTGCCGTTGGCGGAAAGATCAATAACACCGGTTTGGTGGAAATCCCAATGGGGACCACGCTGCGCGAAGTGGTTTATGAAATTGGCGGCGGTATTCCAAACGGCAAAAAGTTTAAAGCGGCTCAGACCGGCGGCCCGTCCGGCGGCTGTATCCCGATGGATTTGATTGATACGCCCATTGACTATGATAATCTTATCAGTATCGGATCCATGATGGGTTCTGGCGGCCTGATTGTCATGGATGAGGACACCTGTATGGTAGATATTGCAAAGTTCTATTTGGAATTCACGGTGGATGAGTCGTGCGGCAAATGTGCGCCCTGCCGGATTGGTACCAAACGGCTGTTGGAAATTTTGACCAGGATTACTGAGGGCAGGGGGGAAATGGAAGACCTTGACCGGCTGGAAACATTGAGCAACGCCATTAAAAACAGCGCGTTCTGCGGACTGGGCCAAACGGCGCCCAACCCGGTGCTGAGCACCCTGCGGTATTTCCGCGATGAGTATGTAGCGCACGTCAAAGACAAAAAATGTCCTGCCGGCGTGTGTAAGGCGCTGGTCTCCTACAAGATTGACCCCGGCAAGTGCAAAGGTTGCGGTATCTGCGCAAAGAACTGCCCAGTTTCGGCTATCAGCGGCAAGGTCAAAGAGCCGTATGCCATTGACAGAAGCAAATGTATCAAATGCGGCGTCTGTGTAACCAAATGCCCGTTCAAAGCAATCAGTAAGTAGGAGGAGAGAATACAATGGATACGGTCAATATTAAAATCAACGGTGAAGTTTACACCGTTCCCAGCAATTATACCGTCTTGGACGCTGCGCGGGATGCAAATATCCATATCCCGACGCTGTGCTATTTAAAAGATGTCAATGAAATCGGCGCGTGCCGGATGTGCCTGGTGGAGGTCAAAGGCGCACGGGCGCTCCAAGCGTCGTGTGTGTACCCGGTGTCGGAAGGGCTGGAAGTCTATACCAATACGCAAAAAGTGCGTGAAGCGCGCAAGGCTAATTTGGAGCTCATTTTATCCAACCATGAGCGCAAATGCTTAACCTGTATCCGCAACAAAAACTGCGAATTGCAGTCGCTGGCGGAAGAAATGGGCATTGATGAAATCCGGTTTGAAGGGGAAAATATCCACTATAAGCTGGATGATATGTCCCCGTCCATTGTACGGGACAACAACAAATGTATTTTGTGCCGCCGCTGTGTGGCAACCTGCGCCAACGTGCAGACGGTCCATGCCATTTCGCCCATTGACCGCGGCATTGAAACGCACATTGGATGTACCTTCGAAAAGTCGCTCAATGACGTGTCTTGTGTCATGTGCGGCCAGTGCATTGCAGCATGCCCGGTTGGCGCGCTGTATGAAAAGGATAGCACCAAGGCGGTTTGGGATGCGCTTTACGATGACGCCAAGCATGTGGTTGTCCAGGTGGCGCCGGCGGTCCGTGTTGCCCTGGGCGAAGAATTTGGGATGCCGATTGGTACCCGCGTTACTGGGAAATTGGCTGCGGCGCTCAAGAAAATTGGGTTTGACCGCGCGTTTGACACCGATACCGGCGCAGATTTAACCATTATGGAAGAAGGGACCGAGCTTTTGCACCGCCTGCAAAACGGCGGCAAGCTGCCCATGATTACATCGTGCAGCCCGGGCTGGATTAAGTTCTGCGAGCATAATTTCCCGGATTTTTTAGATAACCTTTCTACCTGCAAATCGCCGCATGAGATGTTTGGCGCAGTGATAAAATCCTATTATGCAGAAAAAGAGGGCATCGATCCGGCAAATATTTTCGTGGTGTCGGTAATGCCGTGTACGGCGAAAAAATTTGAGGCGCAGCGTCCTGAAATGAAAGGTGCTGGGTATCCGGATGTGGACGCAGTGCTGACCACCCGCGAGCTTGCCAAGATGATCAAACAGTGCGGCATTGATTTTGCCAACTTGGAAGACGGGCAGTTTGACGTACCGTTTGGGCCGGCTTCCGGCGCGGGCGTTATCTTTGGCGCAACCGGCGGCGTGATGGAAGCGGCGCTGCGTACCGTATACGAAATTTTAGAGAAAAAGCCGCTGGAACAGGTGGAATTTGAAGCGGTGCGCGGTACCGAGGGTATCAAAGAGGCCGCTGTTACCATGGGCGGCAAAGAGGTACGGGTGGCGATTGCACATGGCTTGGGCAACGCGCGCAAGCTGCTTGATTCCATCCGCAGCGGTGAGAGGAGCTATGAATTTATTGAGATTATGGGCTGCCCCGGCGGCTGTGTGACAGGCGGCGGACAGCCGATTGTTTCGGCGCGGGAAAAGGCGGTTAAAGATGTCAAAGCATTGCGCGCAAAGGCGCTGTACGACGAGGACGAGTCGTTGCCCATTCGCAAATCGCATGAAAATCCGGTTATTAAACAGTTGTATGAGGAGTATTTGGGTGAGCCGTGCGGGCACAAATCGCACCAGCTGCTGCATACCCATTATACCGACCGTTCAGATAGTTTATAAGAAAAATATCGGCAATGAAAAAGAGATACAGGATGGGTTCCTGTATCTCTTTTGGGTTTTGTGGAAAAAGATTATTTGAGTACCCTTTGTAAAAATTGTTTTGTCCGCTCGTTTTGCGGGTGCTCCAGCACCTGTTCGGGTGTGCCTTCTTCGATGACTGTGCCGTTGTCCAAAAATAGTACGCGGGAGGCCACTTCGCGGGCGAATCCCATCTCATGCGTTACCACCAGCATGGTATTTTTTTGCTGCGCCAGTTTGCGCATGACGCTAAGCACTTCGCCGGTCAGCTCTGGGTCAAGGGCAGACGTTGGTTCGTCAAATAGCAAAATTTCCGGGTCCATCGCCAGTGCCCGTGCGATGGCTACCCGCTGTTGCTGGCCGCCGGAAAGCTGGGCGGGATAGGCGTCTTCTTTTCCCGACAGGCCAACCTCTGCAAGGAGGGCATGTGCCCGCTGTTCGGCGCTGCTTTTCTCCTGCTTTTTGACAACCAGGGGCGCTTCCATAATGTTTTGTAAAACCGTTTTATGTGGGAATAAGTTAAAATTTTGAAAGACCATCCCCATTTTGGTGCAAATCGCGCGCACCTCTTTTTCGGGTTTATATTTGCCGTCTACAACGAACGGCACACCGTCAACGGCAATGGTACCGGCGCTGACTGTTTCCAAATTGTTCAGGCAGCGCAGAAAGGTGCTTTTGCCCGAACCGGACGGCCCGATGATTGCAATGATTTCCCCCGGTTTTACCTGTAGGGAAATGCCATTGACTGCATCTACACGGTGGAATTTTTTTACGATTTGATCTGCTTCTAATATGTACATGGTTTAATTCCCTTTCTGTTCTCCAAACGAATACCGATGTTCCAATTTGCGGAATATAAATGTCATAATCAGCGTCAGGGCCAAGTAAATAATGGCGACAATAAAAAATGCTGTGGCGTCGGTGTCGCGGTTTACCGCGTCTTTCGCCGCTTTGAGCATATCTGGGACACTGATGACAACGGCCAGCGCCGTATCTTTCATCAAAGTGATGGTTTCATTGGAAAT
>CALGRC010000067.1 GCA_937959315.1 uncultured Clostridia bacterium
ACTGTTCCCGCCGGCCAGTTAGAATTTTATGTACATAGCTTTGATGGCCAACGTCAAAAATCAGTTTGTCCTTTGGCAGGTTAAACACCCGGTGTATGGCGACCGTTAATTCTACGACGCCCAAATTGGACGCAAGATGCCCTCCGCTCTGCATAATATGCTCAATTAGAAACGAACGGATTTCTGCACAAAGCGGTTTTAAATCCTGTTTGTCTAATACTTTGATATCCTGTGGTGAATGGATATGGCATAAATGACTCATTTGTTTGGTCTCTTTTCCTGCTTAATATGAAACAGTTGTTTCCACCAGAAAATGGTTTTCCCCACTTTTGTTACGATTTGCTCGCTTTTGTTGATGGCAATCCCTTTTCCAACGGCTTTTCCGCCAACTGTCATGGCAGCTACGGTTGCTGTTAACAGAAAATTTAAAATAATAGCGTTAAAAAAATGATATTTGGTGTGGATGAGCGTTACAATTGCGGCGGCCAATCCACCAGATATCACACCGGCAATATCACCGATAACATCGTTACAGAAGCTGGATACTTTTTCGGCATTCCGGATGAGCGCAATGGATTCTTTACTGCCGCCCATACCCCTTGTTGATTTTGAATGGAATGGAACTTCCGTTGCGCTGGTCACAGATATCCCAATAATATCAAAAATAATTCCCAAAAAAATAACCGCAATCAGTACGATAAACGCTATGATTAAATTGACATGATCCAGTACAATGTTGGTAGTAATACCAATGATAAGCGAAATAAAGAAGGTTGCAATGGTAATTTTAATTGCCCATGCATACGGACCTTTATTCCTTTTCATGGAGCCTCAATCCCTTTTATCAAAAAAATGGTGGCAATATGCGGAGTAAAATTTACGGCTTAGGTTCAGCTGGATTTCCCACACGGCTTCCGGTCCGTCGCCAAACCGGAAGTTTCCTATTAAAGCCATGTATGCCCTGTCGCCAAAGACATTGCTGAATTGCCACTGAGTCCGTACTGCAATCCTCCGCATAAAACAGCCTAGGAGTTTTCCTCTGCAGTCGTGTTCATCCTTAGCCTCTTTTGCAAATATGGTTTCAACCGCAATAACTGTCTTGAAAATGGCCGTTTCCAAGCAGTCTGACCATTATCCACCATATTCACGCAAGGCAGGCTACACTGCTCACAGCGTATTTTTTACCTACACCGCAAAGCAGGTTCTATCCTGCACCGTAACGCCGTCCATTTAAAAAAGACACCCAAAACTGTGGGCCTGCCCAAGGAATACCCAAACTGACAGGCATCCTTATGCAGTGGTCACGTATACAGGTCTCCGCGGAAAAAGGGTCAACGCCCGCATGCCATTGCAGATCGCCCTTAATCCTTAACTCCCAGCATATGCCCCAAACTGGGCGTAAGAAGCAAACACCAGGAACTTCATCGATATGCCCTTTGGTGGATTTTTAGGCCCACCTTCTGAATCAACAGATCTGACTAGGATACTGCACCACCATATTTCTTTCTTATCATAGCATATTTTTTTCAGAAAGTAAAGGGCTACCACCCGACGCGCAGGTTCCAATAAATAAGGCCGGTTATCAGTCCTAAAATTGCCCCCATTAGCACTTGGAAGGGCGTATGCCCGATAAGTTCCTTGAGGCTTCTCTCGCCAAATGGGTTTTCCCCATCTTGAAACAGCTCAATCATTTTGTTAATAATTGTTGCATGCTGCCCGGTAGCGCGGCGCACACCTGCTGCGTCATACATGACTACTAGCGATACTGCCAGGCAAATAGCAAATTCTGCTGAAGAAAAGCCGCATTGATACCAGGCTACGGTTGTTAAGGCTGCCATACCTGCCGAATGGGAGCTTGGCATGCCGCCGGCTCCAAAAATACGTGTGTAATCAAGTTTCCGGGTTGTTGCATATACCAGCACTACTTTGATAAGCTGGGCGATAATCCATGCAAGCAGGGTAGCATTGATTAAATCATTGCTCAATAGGTATTTCAGATGAATGTACCCCATGCTTTTACACCCCTTGAAACAAATATGTGCCCATTGCGTTTAAAAAAGTATGATTTGGAAGCATCTGCAAGAATTCTGCCGCCCGTTGTATATGGAACCGCATTTCGGAAACCGTGGCATCTTGTCCTAACAAGTTTAAAAAATTAGGATTATCATGTGCAGTGTCCAAATCTTGTGATGTATCCTCTAAATCATCCCGTAGTTGGAAGGCAATCCCTAAATGATAAGCGTATTGTTCTACCAGATGGATAGCTTTTGCATCGGCTCCGGCAATCAAAGCGCCTGAAACTGCGCCGGCTTGTATAAGCGCTGCGGTTTTCCCTTTTATCATAGCAAGCAGAACAGCTTTCTCCGCTTTCCCTTTCTGCATAATTGCAAGGTCTTGTATCTGACCGCCAATCATACCGCGCCCGCCAGCAGCTTTTGCGATATATTCCATTGCCTGGGCGGCATACGGCTGGTTTTTGGCACAAACGGCAGACATTTGTTCAAATGCCAGGTTAAGCAGGGCATCGCCTATGAGGATGGCCGTTCCTTCGCCGTATTTTTTGTGACAGCTCGGCTGCCCGCGCCGGAAGTCGTCGTTGTCCATAGAAGGCAGGTCATCGTGAACCAAGGAATAGGCATGAATGCACTCAATTGCTGCGGCAAATGGCATAGCCTGTGCTGTACTTCCGCCAAACATTTGGCACAGCTCTATGCACAAAATAGAACGCAGCCGTTTTCCGCCGTTTAGGACACAATAGCGCAGGCCATCCCGTAAGATGTCTTCAATTCCCTGCAACCCGTCAAACAAATTGGACAAGTATTGGTCGATTTGTTCGATGCGGGTTTGATATTCCTTTTGAAAGTCCTTCATCTCATTCGTCCTTTACCATAAAGTCTTGTTCTGTAACCATGCCGCTTTCCTGCTCGGTTAAAAGCTTGATTTTCTGTTCTGCGTCGGAAAGTATTTTTAGGCAATCATTGGATAAGGCTACCCCTTTTTCAAATAGCGCCATGCATTCTTCCAATGGCGCTTCCCCCTTTTCCAAGGCAGAAATAATACCTTCGAGCTGCTGCATATTCTCTTCAAAGGTTGGTTTTGCCTTTGACATGTTTATCCCCCCTCACAATTTGTTGAACCATGCATTGAATACGGCCGTCCTGCATCCAAATATCCAGATTATCGCCAGGTGAAACGGCATTGGCCGATTTTACAGGATGGCCGTCTATCTCGGCAAGTGCAAATCCGCGCTGTAATACTGCAAGCGGGTTCATGGCTTCCAACCGGGCCATCGTTTTGCCTAGCCGGTGTTTTTGGGCTGCCGTTTGATTGCTATATGCAACTTCCATTTGCCGCAAGAGCGTATCCAAATATATGCGTTTTTCATCTATAATCGATGGGAAATTGGCTATGACGCGGCTGCTGCGTAAAAGCTCCAATTTTTGCTTTTTCTGCTCATAAAGCCGTGTCAGCAAAATAGAAAGCCGCGCCTTTGTAACCGCCAAGCTGTTTTGCAGTTCCAGCGCAGACGGCACCGCAAGTTCTGCTGCGGCAGATGGCGTTGGAGCACGTAAATCCGCTACAAAATCTGCAATGGTAAAATCCGTTTCATGTCCAACCGCAGAAATCACGGGGATGTTGGACTGATAAATGGCGCGGGCGACGGGCTCTTCGTTGAAAGCCCATAAATCCTCAATCGAACCCCCACCCCTGCCAACGATTATCACATCCACATTTTTGATTCGGTTAAAACAGGCAATTCCTTTTACAATGCTACCAGCGGCGCCTTCCCCCTGTACAAGCGCCGGATATAGGTATATATCGGCCGCCCGATACCGGCGGGACAGGATGTTTATGATATCGCGGATAGCCGCACCGGTTGGCGAAGTGACTACGCCGATAGCGTGCGGATATTTGGGGATGGTTTTTTTGGCATCTTGGGCAAACAGCCCTTCTGCTTCCAGCCGTTTTTTAAGCTGTTCATATGCGATGTGCAGTTCCCCTACGCCATCCGGCACCATAGATTCTACATATAGCTGGTATTGGCCGTCCCGTTCAAACACCGATACCCGCCCGCAGGCGATAACCTTCATTCCATTATCTGGAAAAAATTTCAGTGACTGCGCGTTCCCCTTAAACATCACCGCGCGGATAGCGCTCCCTTCATCTTTCAATGTCATATAAATATGCCCGGTATAATGCCGTTTAAAATTAGAGAGTTCCCCTTTTACCCAAACTTTAGCCAGATGCACATTGTTGTCAATATACCGTTTCATGTAATTGTTGAGCTGGCTTACTGTAATAACCGCCATGTGCCCCTCCTTTTACGGCTGTTGTACGAAATTGGCCAAAACGCCGTTGATAAACGCAGGAGTATCTTCATCCCCGTAGGTTTTTGCAAGTTCTACCGCCTCATTGATGGTCACTTGGTATGGGATATCGCTGCATTGCTCTAATTCACATAAGGCTAACCGTAAAATGGCGACCGAAACTTTGGGGAGCCGTTCAAGTGTCCAGTTTTTCAATGTCCCCTGCAATTTTTTATCCATTTCATCAAGATGGGAAAAGCAGGCGCCCACTACCGTCTGGATATAATCCCAATCGCGTTCAGACGGCTTGTCTTCCATTTGCGCGTAGTACAACTCTAACCGTTCTTCTACAGACATCCCGTAAAAAGGGATTTCAAAAATTAATTTAAAGGCATGGTCGCGTGCTTTTTTTCTGCTCATGTCCTGTATCCTCCCGCAGTCAAATTCAAAACAATATGTATATTATAGTACATATTGGCCAAAAAAGGAAGCCCATTATAAAATTTTTATAATGGGCTTCCTTTATTATTCCTGTTCGTCAGATGCTTCTTTTGGCCGTTCAGGCGCGGGAGCGCTTTTCACAAATTCTACTCCAACAACATGGATATTGACTTTTGTGACGGTTAGCCCTGTCATGGATTCAATGGATTTTTTGACGTTTTCCTGAATTTCCCACGCCACTTCCGGAATCCGTACGCCATATTCGATGATGACGCTGATATCGGCTGACACTTCCTTATCGTTCATCGAAATTTTGACGCCTTTGGAAAGGCTTTTCTTTCCCAGCATTTGTGCAATATCACCGGTAAAGGAACCGCCCATGCCGCTGACGCCCTTTACTTCTGCTACGGCTATGCCGGCTATCGTGGATACCACTTCTTCTGAAATTTTAATATTGCCAGCATTATCTACTGCTGTTTCTACAGATTCCTTCGTTTCATCCATCTATCATCGTCCTCCGTTTCTATAGGTTTTTTATATTTTAATAGTATACCATAAATTTTAATTTACTTCAACTATTTTGATGTTATTATTTTGCGTTTGTTCCATGACAATATCTTTGATTTTTGCAGTTTCCGGCGCAGTCAGCCCTTGCGATTTAACCGTTACCGTTACAGCGTCTTCTCCAATAACCGCCACGGCGTCTGCAAATCCCTTTCCTTTGATGAGGTTTTCAATATTTGCTTCGGTTTCTACATCTTTTGCTGATTTTGCGATTTGTTCTTGTGCTTTATCCTTTGCTTCTTGTGAAGCGTTAGCGTTATTGATGGTAGCGTTTAAAATTTCCAGTGATTTTGCCCGGGCGCTTTCACGGTTGAGGCGGCAACTGGCAAAGTAGTCATCCCCGCTGTTATTTTCAGAATTTACCATTTGTGCCTCTCCCAAATTGGCGTCGGTCTTTTCATTTGTTTCTACAGCGATACCGTTATCTACTGGGTCGGTACTGGCTTGCAGCCCGCTTTCATACCGCCAGTTCAAATAGCCGGCGATTCCCACCATAACCACCAATGCCAGCAGTACAACCTGTTTCTTTTTAAACACCATCATGATTCATCCTCCTACTTGGTTATTTTGTATTTGCTTTTTGCAGTACCTGAATCCTATGGTACGGCACGTCCAAAACCGAGGCAACGGCATTTGTGAGATCCATTTTTACACTGCTATCCCCTGCGCCGTCTGCCACCACCAATACCCCGCGGATTTTTGGTTCGATTTCTTTGGACACAAACGGCTGACTCTGGCCGCCTTCTGTTACCATAACGGTTTGTGTATCGTTGGTTGTTTCCCCTGTTTTTTTCATCCCTCCCTGTGTTTGTGGCTCTTCTTGACTTGACTGGGTTGCCTTTGCATTTTGCACCGTTATTTTCTCTGGCCCGCTGTCGTAAGTCATCATAACTGCAACAGCCCCTGCGCCTTTTACCTTTGATAAGATTTCCTCTAGCCGCTTTTCCTGGGCGCTTGTGTCTTGTGTTACCGGCGTTTGGGCTTTGGTCTGTTTTTCTTGTTTGGGATTTTGGGAAAATAACAGGTTGCTGGCTATTAAAATGAGTATTCCGAGGACAAGGATAATATACAAATTATTTTTATTTTTTAACAAATCTTTTAACTTATCCTTCCGCATATCATGTCCCTCCCTGCGCTACTTGCGCTTCTAACCCATAATTGCCCTTGATAAATGACCGGATTTCCTCTGCCTGTCCGGGAGTTTGGATAACAAGCGATTGTATGGTTTCACCGTCAAATACTGCCTGGACGGTACAGGATATTCCAAAGGACGTATGGATATCGTCGTGTATTTTTTGTTCTAAACTTTTCGTAAAATGGCTGCTTATCTGTTCTTGTTGTGCTTGATCAATCTGCTGCTGCACCGTTTCACTCTGCGATACAAATGCCTGGGTGGAGATATGGAATGTTTCCAGTGTCTGTTCTAATGCCGGCAGTTTGACCACTGGCTTGACCAATACAAACATGACAAGAAGCCCTACCACCAGTTTGATATATTTTTTAAAGTTGCTGCTGGGCATCATAATCTCCAGCAGTACCGAAAACAGTACAACTGCAATGATACTCAGTGCGTATTCCCGGATAAATGCCATATTCCCTCACCTACCACAGCATACAGGATAAATTGCCGAAACCGATGACAATGGTAACTGATAAAATGAACATAATGGTTACCGATATCAGCATCAAAAATAGAAATGTAATCGACGACGCTGCGCCGCTGACCAATGCCACAATACGTTTGTCAGAAATTGGTTCCATCACACCGGCAGTAAGTTTATACATCCCAATGAGCGCTAGCATTTTGATAATCGGCACAATGCAAATGAGCAGCATTACAATGACACCGGTTACGCCAAGTGCATTTTTGAGCACCAATGTAGACGATAATACCGCATCCACCGAATCGGACAGCAGCCCGCCGACCATGGGGATGAAATTTCCCACTGCGTATTTCATGGTTTTAACGCCCACCCCATCGATAACCGAGGTGGAAAACCCAGAAAGGCTTAAAATACCGACAAAAAGGGTCAATAAGGCGCCAAGCGTCCACATCATAATTTGTTTTACAAATTCAACCAGCCGTGTGAC
>CALGRC010000068.1 GCA_937959315.1 uncultured Clostridia bacterium
CTCTTTCCCTATTGACTTTTAATAGTTAGTCTTTTATGCTGAGTATACCACATTGTCAAATAGCTGTAAAGCATACCACAAGATAGAAACAAAGTATTTGTTATTTTAATATTTCGATAGTATAATAAATGTAACAAGTGGGTGAAGCAATTGGCAACAGGTGCAGATGTACGCACGTTCAAAATACAAAGAAACTTGGCTGACAGTAATCAAAATATAAAATCATACAGGAGGAATGTACCATGCGTATGCAATTTGACTTTAACAACCCCACAAGGATCCTATTCGGCAGCGGCAAGCTCAATGAGCTGGGGAACCAGTCCCTGCCGGGCAAAAAAGCGCTTTTGCTGATGTCTGGCGGCAAGTCCGCAAAAGTGAGCGGCGCGTATGACCGCACAGTGGGACAGCTGCAGAAAGCTGGCGTGGAGATTGCCGAATTTGCCAAAGTAATGGAAAACCCGGTAAAAGAAATGGTGATGGAGGGCGCGGCATTCGCTAGGGAAAACGGCTGCGATTTCATCGTCGCTCTCGGCGGCGGCGCGGTACTTGATTCCGCGGTTGCGGTTGCGGCGATGGCCACCAACCCCGGCGATCTGTGGGACTATGTCAACGGCGGCACAGGCAAGGGGCAGCCGCTGGTGAATCCCGGCCTGCCGATCGTCGCCATTACGCTTACCGCAGGCACCGGCTCAGAGGTCAACTGCTGGGGCGTGATCTCCAACCTGGAGACCAAGGAAAAGATTGGTTTTGGCTATCCGGAGCTGACCCCCGTCCTTGCTGTGGTGGACCCGGAGCTGATGAAAACTGTCCCTGCAAAGTATACGGCTTATCAAGGGTTTGACGCGCTGTTCCACAACACCGAGGTCATGATGTCGAACGGCGTCAATATCCTAAGCGAAACGATTGCCCTGTCGGCGATAGAAAATATCGCAAAATACCTGCCCCGCGCTGTGAAGGACGGCAATGATTTGGAAGCGCGGGAACATATCGCATACGGCAGCACCATGGCCGGCATCAGCATGCAGCTGACCTCCACCACCGCCCAGCACTCCATGGAGCACGCCATGAGCGCATACCATCACAACCTGCCCCACGGCGCAGGGCTTATCATGATTTCCAAAGCATTTGCAGAATATTTCATTGAGCGCCATGCCTGCGACGGGCAGTTTATCAAAATGGCAAAGGCAATGGGGATTGAAAACGCCGACAAGCCAGAAGATTTTATCACTGCGCTGGTCAAATTGCAGGAGGACTGCGGCGTTGCAAATCTCAAGATGAGCGATTACGGCATTGAAAAATCAGAATGCATGACGCTTGCAGTCAACGCCCGGGAAACCATGGGCGGCTTGTTTTTGGCAAACCCATGCGAAATGGACGATGCAGACTGCGCGGGCATCTTTGAAAAGGCATACCGGTAATAGGCCATAAAAAAATAACAGCAGCCCTGTTGTCCCGAAGCATTCCACATGCTATGCTCCGTATCTTGCAACAGGGCTGCTGTTATATTCATACCAAGTTTGTGCGGCTATAAAAACAGCAAAATTTAATGTACCAAAGCAAAATACAAAAGGACCAAAATACCCAATACAATCCGGTAATAGCCAAACGGCTTGAAATCGTGCTTCTTGATAAAGCCCATTAAAAACCGGATTGCCGCCAGCGACACCACAAACGCAACCACCAGTCCAGTCAGCAGCACCATCCATTCGGTACTGCTGATAGCAAATCCAGTTTCCAGACCATATTTGACAATGCGCAGCCCGCTGGCCCCAAACATAACCGGAATGGCAAGGAAAAAAGAAAATTCTGCCGCTACAAATCGGGAAGTGCCAATGAACATAGCGCCCAGGATGGTGGAACCTGACCGCGAGGTGCCCGGGATCATTGCCAATACCTGAAAGGCGCCCATTGCAAACGCCGTTTTATAATCTAGCTGCTCAAGCGTATTGACCCGCGGCCGCCGCTTGCGGTTGCGGTTTTCCAGTACGATAAACAAAATACCATAAAGGATCAGCATAAGCGCTACCGTCTGATAATTATACAGATACTCGGTCAGCAGGTCATTGAACAGCAGTCCCAGTACCGCCGCAGGGATGGAACCGACAATTACCTTTCCCCAAAGGCCGAGTGTCTGCCGCTTCTCCTGCGCTGATTTGCGCGGGGAAAACGGATTGAGTTTGTGAAAAAACAGCACCAGCACTGCTAGGATAGAGCCAAATTGGATAACCACCAAAAACATGTCCAAAAATTCTTTCGACACATCCAATTTTAAAAACTCATCTACCAAAATCATATGGCCTGTGCTGCTGATTGGCAGCCACTCGGTAATCCCCTGTACAATTCCAATGATAACCGCTTTGACAAATTCCAGCCATTCCACGGCAAACACCCCTTCCTGTGTAGTTCCATCCTATGCGCCCGCGCAAAGACTTATCCCTTTTACTTTACACGATTGTACACCTCCTGTCAATCCTTTCATTGCAATCCGTAAAAAACTATGATATAGTATGCGTAGTAGAAATCACGAACAAAAAGGGGGAGGGTTCTATGTTTCAAAAGGGGAAACAGATGTTGGCGCTGTTATTGGCGGTACTTCTGCTGCTTTTCTCAATGCCGGCAGCGGCGGAACCAACGGTTGCGCAAGGCGCTGTTTACATCAACGAAGTTTTTTCTACATCCTGCAATGTCTTAACCGGCTATGATTTTTTTGGCGGCTCTGCATTTCAATTTGTCCCCATCGCCAGCGCATTTGGATACACCACCACTTATGATGGCGAAACGCAGACGGTCATATCCGAAAAAGGCGGACGTATCATCCGTATGGTACTCAACCAAAATGACATGACTATTATCGAAAACGGACAAGAACAAAAACTATATGGAAAAGCCATAGAATTTGAGGGCAGTACCTATCTCGATTACTACAGGTTCAGCAGTCTGTTCAACATTTATGCATATCAGGGCGAAACGGGAAAAAATGAACTTTACCTGTACACCAAAGATGCAGTCACACAGCAGATAGAAGAGCAATTTAAGGACACCATCCCTGCGCTCAGCCATTTTCTGCTGCCAGACAGCTTTGACGCACAGCTTTCCCTGCAAATAGACGGCCATGCCGACAGCGATACCTTTGGCATCCATTTTGACGGCGGTTTGAAGGCAGATGCTGCCATATCCCGGAATGGAGAATGGACAGCGCTCGATTTGACCATCCATACGGACGGCCTTTCCAACCTTATCCGGTTTTTAACACACCCGGCGCTTTCGAATGAAATTGAACATTTTAAAACCATCCATTTAAACGAGCCGTTAACCGCATCCTTCCGCTACAACAACGACACACTGTATGTTAAGGCAGATGGTATCCTTGCTCTGACAGAGCTATACAATTCCCTGCCGCATAATAGACCGGATACATATAAAAATTCCCTGCTAGCCCAGTTACAGGATAAATGGATTTGCTATCAAATGGACAGCTTTATCCGCGAAAAGCTGAATATTGTTCAAAAATTCCTGCAACCAGAGCTAGAAATTAACCAGATCGCTGATACATTTGCATTACAGTTTGGGGATTCCAACTCTGTTTTCGCTGCCATTGACGCCGCTGCTGCACTGTATAAACAAACCATGGCCATCTCCTATGAAGACGGCAGCCTATCTGTAAAAGCAAATCTGCCGGACGGCGCTGTACAGCAATTTTTAAGCGATTTCGCAGTGATTGACCAAAGCTGGATAGATGTGCTGGCACTATCTGCCGCCGGCGAAACGGCTGTAACAGAGGGGGCATCGTTGATATCATCCTTTACCACAGACATCGGAATTACCAATATTCCAAATCCCTACGGCCTGCCATGCGGCACTGCCGATGGCACTATTACCGGAACGGTATCCATCACCAAAGGCGCAGAGGAAATAGCAGCCCCCGAAAATGCGGTGGATTTTCAATCCATTTTTAACGATGCAGCCGCCGCAGAAGCAAACCAATGAACCATATCTGTGTCTATATCCTGCGCTGTGCAGATGGTACGCTTTACACCGGCTGGACCAACCATTTGGATGGCCGCATCCGTGCACACAATGCCGGGCGCGGCGCAAAATACACCAAATCCCGGCTGCCTGTCACGCTGGCCTATACAGAGCCTTGTGCCAATAAAGCAGCCGCGCTGCGGCGGGAAGCACAAATCAAACGGCTGAACCGGAAGGAAAAACAGGCCTTGTGCGAACAATATCTGGAAAACAAAAACCAGCACCCGGGTTCCTAAAAAAACGGGTGCTGGTTTTTGCCCTTTTTTATTGAAATGAAAACTCTGCAACGCGCAGGCAAACCACCGCTGCCATTTCCCGCGTCACTGCCCCATGCGGGTCAAAGGTTTCTCCGCGGCCCTGCATGAGGCCGGCTGCAACCGCCTGTGCAACGGCATCTGCCGCCCAGGATGAAATATCTGCTGTATCAGTGAAGGTCAAATCTGCACGTTCTTTCAGCTGAAGCGCCCGCGAAAGCATAACACACAGCTCCTCACGCGTAATACTGTCATCCGGCGCAAAGGTGTCTGCTGACCGTCCGGTAATGATACCGCTTTGGCATGCCGCCGCAAGAGACTCTATATACCATGCATCCTCCGGCACATCGGCAAAGGCGACCGTTGTCTCATCGGCTTTCCAGCCAAACAGCCGGGTCAGCACTGCCGTCCACTCCGCCCGTGTCAAGGGGCGCTGCGGATCAAACCGGTTGTCATAGCCTTCCATCAAACCACGTTTTGCCGCCTCAGTCACTGCGTCACGCGCCCAGTCGGACACATCAGCCAAATCGGCAAATGCTTCGTCTTCCGATGTCTGCGGCGTATGATCCTCATTGTCCGGATCTGTCACCTGTATGGTCTGTCCGCCGCCAGAGCCAGAAGAAGAACTGCCTCCGCCGCTTGGCCGTCCGGAACTGCCGCCATTGCCGTTGTGATTGTCGTCATTCTCCAAATCACTTCCCGGCTCCCGTTTATACACCCACACCACATCGTCGCCATCTTCCACTGTCACTGCACCGCTGCTCTTTTGAATGAATACCCCGTTGACGCTGTACATCCAGCCGCTTTCAGGACCATAGTCGAATTCCTCCAGCCAGGTTCCATCTACCTTAATACCTGTGACATAAACAGTATCCTCCGACCCAGTCGTTCTAAGATTGGCTTCACCCATCACATCCTCCAGCACACTGTAAGCCGTGCTGCCATTGCGGTAATCAACCTCCTTTTCAATGGTATCCATCCCATCGACAATGGTTGGGTCGACCGTAACATGTACAACCGGGTCATCCGAGCCAGAGCCGCCGCCCGTATTTGATTTCACCGAGAAAACCAAAAATTCCGCCGTTTGCTTGGTTTTTACAATCAAATCGGTACCATCACGATAGGCATATACATCGTACTTTTTTTCCTTGCCTGCATCATCGCTGGACACCGAAGGTATCAAAACCACTTCCCCATTTTGCGCATAGGCAGCACGGCAGCTTCCCAAATTTGGATAGGTCAGTGTCAGATACTGGTCAAATTCTGTCGGCACATCGCCCCCCATCACCATGCGCCGCTCAATGGTACGCACAGAACCGCTGGACAGCAGACCATTGAGATTTTTTATCATCGTTTCGTCCGCCGTATCCAGCTGCCGCGGCAGCGCAATCAAAGTGGGTCCGCCGGTCAGCGCTGTGCCCTCGTCAAACTGTATCTTCAAGCCGTTAAACGAAATTTCAATTTGCGGGCTGGAGTCAGCCACCTGGCCCAATTCCAAATACGCCTGCTGTACATTTTCCTGCACGGTAATGGACAATGGCTGCTGGTCTGTCACTGGCTCAATGGCGCCAACGGTTGTTTCATCCACTGTCACTGCTCCATTTTCTGCCGGGATGGCCATTTGCAGGCCATCTAATGCCTTCTGTAAATACAAATACGCATTGACACACACGGCCTTTTCACTTTCTGCCGTCACTTTGCCAGCCTCTGCAACCGCATTTGCCAGCACAGCACAAGATGTCTGCGTATATCCATCCAGTTCAATGGCCTGCGCCTGCTCCATCATTTTTATCAATGCCGCATGCCAACCTACACCGCAAACGGTATCGGCATCGGTAAACTGGTAGAGCGGCGCACCGCACTGCTGATACCGGTCTAACGCCGCCAAGCTGTACAGCGCCTGCTGGGTAGCCATTGCATTGCTGGATACCGGATCAGCCAGGCTGTAAGCAATGCCGCCGTCCGGCTGGATGAATCCGCAAATATTACTGAGCAGCGTTTGATCCCCTTTGACAAATGCCGTATCCGTCATGGGATCGCGCCCCAGCGCGGTGAGCGCAGTTAAAACCTGCGCGGGTGTCTGGCTGTTTTCGCTGCCCCACGATACATATCCCGCATTGTCCGACAATTGGCTGGACAGCCAGGCCACCGCCTTTTCTACCACTGATTTTGCCGGCTCCTGCTGTGCATAAGGCGCAAGCGCACACACTGCCATCGCGGTGAGGTCGTTGTAAATTTGCAATTTCTGCAACCAGTTTTTCCCGCGTCCAGGCAGCGCCATCCGGAATGGAATACTTGCCGCTGTCCAAAGCCAGCAGGCCATAGACATATGCGGAAATCCCCTGTTTATCCAAAGCACCGTGATAGAGCTGCTCTACCAAATCCTGCCCGGCAAAGGTATGCGGGTCAACCCCCATGGCGCCGAGCACCAAGACAGCCCGGGCATAATCGGACGGATTTTGCAGCCCGCCGTTTGCCGCATAGGCTTGTAAACTGGAAAGATAATTTGCCTGTGCCGTCACATCCAGCGGATTCCCGCTGCGGTACAGGGCAAACACATCCCAGTCCATATCCGTTTCATATTCCCCGGAAAAATCCCCCCGCCGTTCAGCAATCCAGTTGGCCGCACCGGAAATCGCCTGTGCAAGCGCAATAGGCTCTGGTTCGGGCGCCGGCTGAAATTGAAAGGTACACCGCGCCACCGCTTCCGGATTGTCTACACTGGTAACCGTCACAACGGCAATATCTTCTTTCAATGCAGTCAACAGGCCATTTTCATCGACAGTGGCAATGCTTTCATCATCTACCGCATAGGCCACACGCTTGTCGGTCGCATTCTCCGGCAAAACGGCCGGCTCCAGCTGATAGGTCTGGCCAACACATACATCGGTAACATACGACTCTTTCAGCGTTACACCTGTCACGGCAACCTGCTGCATAACTACTGTGTACAGATTTCGGTACAGCGTTTGCAGTTCGCTGATGATGTTCTTCAGAGGATATCCCATAGCCTCATCGCCCATATGGTCAATGAAATATCCATATGCCTGCCCGCCATATGTATCGTTTATCTCTTTCTCAACCACATTTATCTGTGCCTGACCCTGCCCTGCCAGCGTGCGGATGGTTTCCAGTTCCTCCTCTGTATAAGAAGCCTCGTCGAGTTTACGGGACTGTTCAATTAACTGCGCCAATTTATCCTTTTCATCCAGCAGTATCAAGTCAAAATATTGGTCCCAATTCAAACGCATAGCTGCTGTCCGCCCAGCCAATGGAGGTAATAAAGCCGGATGACGACGCATCCAGCGCAAATCCAAATTCCTCAGAAGCCCGCTGCGTTACATCCAGGACCGACGCGCCCTTTTCCACTTCTATCGTCTTTGTCCCATCCAAAATGGGCGGTTCCCCCAATACCGCCGGGTCGTCTGCAATGGTCCGCGTATCAATGGAAAATGTCACCTTCACCGTTTCCGGCATATCCGCCGCAAACGCCGGCAGTGTGCCCAGCGCAATCAAACACGCCAGCAGCAATGCCAATCCCCTGTTTTTGTACCCTGCTTGCATTTCAAATTCCTCCTTAACATGTTCAGGCACGGAAGAAAAGAGCCCCCCGCCGAAAAAACGGCAGGGGGCAGCGCTTGCAAACCCTTATCCCCCTGGCCCAAGGATATTGATCCAAAGATTTACGGCAGGTCTCCTGGCTCCAGATTCTTCCGCCCCGCCTTCCCACGCACATGGTATGCGCAGTGGCATTTGTGGGGCGGCAACCATCTGTTACAGTAGTGGCAGCTGCGCCGGACTTTCACCGGGCTTCCCTATTCATTTCCCCGCGGAAAACCGCAAATCCCGATTCACTTTTTAAAACTTGCTTATTCCTTTGGCAGGCAATCCTTTCTTGACAGGTTTACCCGGCCCATTTTATCAATTTCAATGCATTTCACGGTAATTTCATCGCCAACCTTGACCACATCTTCCACTTTTTCTACCCGCTTGTGATCCAATTTGGATATATGCACCATACCGTCTTTTCCCGGCAAGATTTCCACAAATGCGCCAAACGGCATAATACGGACCACCTTACCGTGATAAATCTTCCCAACTTCCGGCTCTTCTACAATACCTTCGATGGTCTTGAGCGCCTGCTTTGCGCCCTCCTGGTCTACCGACATAATAAATACGCGTCCATCCTCTTCAATGTCAATCTGCGCACCGGTATCGGCCACAATCTTTTGGATAACCTTACCGCCGGTACCAATGACATCCCTGATTTTTTCCGGGTCAATTTTGGTAGTAATGACCTTGGGCGCATATTGGGACATTTCCTCCCGCGGCGCAGGAATGGCCGCCAGCAGGACGTCGTCAATGATATGATACCGCGCGTCCCGCGTCTGCTCTAACGCAATTTTGATAATCTCATTGGTCAGGCCGTCAATCTTAATATCCATTTGGATGGCAGTAATCCCTTTTTTGGTACCTGCCACCTTGAAATCCATATCGCCGTAAAAATCCTCCAACCCCTGGATGTCCACCATGGTGATAAAATCATCCCCTTCGGTGACCAGCCCGCAGGAAATACCGGCAACCGGCGCTTTGATGGGGACGCCTGCATCCATCAGCGCCAGTGTGCTGCCGCAAACGCTGCCCTGTGACGTAGAACCGTTAGAGGACAGCACCTCCGACACCAGGCGGATGGCATATGGAAACTCGTCTACGCTGGGGATCACCGGTTCAAGCGCCCGTTCTGCCAATGCGCCATGGCCGATTTCCCGGCGGCCCGGCCCGCGCGACGGCCTGGTTTCCCCAACGCTGTAGGACGGGAAATTGTAATGGTGCATATACCGCTTGGATTCAAACTCGTCAATGCCGTCCAGCATTTGCTCATTGCGCAGCGGCCCCAGGGTTGCAGCGGTCAGCACCTGCGTCTGCCCGCGCGAAAACAGCCCAGAACCATGTACACGCGGCAACAGGCCAACCTCGGCATGCAGCGGGCGGATTTCCAATATCCCGCGCCCGTCCACCCGGCGATGGTCGTGAATCATCCATTTGCGTACAATTTTCTTTTGCAGCTGGTACAGGATATCCCCGATATCATCCGCCAAATCAGGCACTTGTTCGGCAAAATGCTCCAGCACATCCGCCTCTACATCCGCCATATTGGCATCGCGGACGGTTTTATCGGGCGTATCCAGCGCCTTGCAAACCATATCATAGGCATAGTCCTTGACCAGTTCAAACCGCGATTCGTCCACTGCGGCGGACTCATAGGTATGCTTTTCCTTTCCAATTTCATCCTGCATTGCCTGGATAAAATCACACAGCTTTTTGATTTCCCCGTGGGCAAACAAAATGGCGTCATACATGACGTCCTCTTTGACCTCGTTGGCCCCCGCTTCAATCATCATCACCTTTTCCTTGGTACCGGCAACCGTCAGCTGCAAATCGCTTTTTTCCCGCTGCTCACAAGTTGGGTTGAGTACAAATTCACCGTCTACCAATCCCACCAGCACCGCACCAGTCGGCCCGGCAAACGGGATATCGGATATGGACAGCGCCGCAGACGATCCAATCATCGCCGCCACCTCGGGCGAATTGTCAATATCCACCGACAGCACCGTTGCGACAATGCTTACATCGTTGCGGTAATCCTTCGGGAACAGCGGCCGGATGGGCCGGTCAATGACGCGCGACGTCAAAATCGCCTTTTCGGACGGCTTCCCCTCCCGGCGCAAAAAGCCACCGGGGATTTTTCCAACCGCATACATTTTCTCTTCGTAATCCACGCTCAGCGGGAAAAAATCAATCCCTTCCCGCGGTTTCTTAGAAGCGGTCGCCGTGACCAGCACAACCGTATCCCCATACCGCACCAGCACAGAGCCATTGGCCAGCTGCGCCAGCTCGCCGGTCTCCAGCGTCAAATCGCGCCCGCCCAGCGTTGTCCTGTAAATCTTGCCCATGCTTTTTTCCTCCTTTGTTTTCAGGGCCGCTGCGTACCGGCGCTTAGCACTTAAAAACACCTTCAAACACCCGCTTGAGGGCATTTCTAACTGCTAAACCACCCATGCGCGCAAGCCCGGTTCTAAAATGAAAAACGGGCAAAAATGGCGTACCGCCACCTTTGCCCCGTTTTACACTACTTCCTGATGTTCAAACGCTTGATAATCGAACGGTAGCGTTCAATATCCACTTTGGTCAGGTAATTGAGCAGGCCGCGGCGCTGCCCGACCATCATCAGCAGCCCGCGCCGGGAATGATGGTCTTTTTTGTTGACCTTTAAATGTTCCGTCAAATGATTGATCCGGTAGGTCAGCAGTGCAATCTGCACTTCTGGGGAACCGGTATCGCCATCATGCAGTTTGTACTCGTCAATGATGGCCTGTTTCTGTTCTTTCAGCATAAAAATGCCACCTCCATAAAAATTTGAAATAACCGCCGCGCAACGAAGTAACAGGGTTGGAGAAGCCTGAAACCTGGCTACGGGCTGATATTACCGTATTGCATTATATCACATGCAATCCCATTTGTAAACAATTTTTTGCCGCAAAAGCCGTTTTCTTTTGCGGCTGCCGGCTTATGCAGTGATAGTATGCCCCATTTTGACAAGCGGCACACAAAAACACCGGCAAAAAATTGCCGGTGTTTTTAATCAATGCGTTATTGCAGCTCAACCGCCTGCACCAGCGCAGCAGCGTCAGCGGCTGAATCAACAGAATTCATGATGAAAAACGCGCCGTCGCCAACCGGATACCCATATATCTTGCCGTCTGCGCCAGTAATGGCAGTTTTCACGGTTTCATCAAGGCTGCCAGTATCAACCACATCCGTCAAATCAGCCAATATATCAGCGCTGTGCTCGTCAAAAAAGCTTGCCAAGCCCTCCATTGCCGAAAAAGGTACATACAGCACTGTCGGGTCATTGGCTGCAACGATCAAATTTAATTTTTCTGTATAACTGCTGTCTTCTGCCACTATCACCTCGCACGGCACATTTGCTGCGCTGCTGGCATTCTCTACCGCCGTTTTAAGCGCCGTATCGCTCTCGGGCAGCAGCACGCGCACATCCTGCTGTGTTTCTGCAATCAAGGTCAGCGTTACAATGCTGCCGGTGGCCGGCGAACCCTCGCCATTGGCATACAGCGGCTCCCATGCGGTTGCCCCGCCCAGCGCTTCATTGATAAAGCGCAGCGGCACATATACCCGGTCTTCCCGGTTAAACGGTGCAACATCCAATGCGGCTTTGGTTTCTTCGCCGTTTACTGCAATGGTGATTTCCTGCACCCCTTCGGTTAAGGTAATCACTTTGCCGCCCGATTTTATGGTAACCACACCGTCCTGCCAGGTGATATCCTCATCCGGAATGCCAAACACATTGCTGACGGCGCGCACCGGTACAAACGTACGGTCATTTTCCAAAATCGGCTGTGCATCAGGGAAAACAACCGGCTGCCCGTTGAATACAACATTGATGGCATTCATATCGTACTCCACCAGCTGCGGCTGAAGCAAATTGATCGAATTTTCCTCGGTCAGCTCCGGGATGACGATGTTTTGCTCTTCCCCTACATTGCTAAAGGCCATGGAAGCGGTAAAAGACATTTTCAGGTTGGCATCCTCGCGGGCAGGCAGATTTTCTGCCGAAGCACCAAAGGCCACAGCGATATCGGTAATATTCGTATCAATGGAAAGCGCCATATTCATGGCCGTCGGCAGTTTGTTTTCATCCACCTGATATTCCAGCACCAGAGCCGGTTCGCCAAACAGCTGTACACCGGACAGGGTTTCCTTCAGCTGGGCAGCTGCCGCCGTAAATTCTGCCGGATCTGCACCGCCCTGCAATGCCGGCACAGAGAAGGCGCTCATCATATATCCGCTCATCACCTGCATCATGGCTTCCATACCATCCATCAGCTGCTCGCCTGTCATGGTCAGCGTATACCCATTGTCCGTTTCAGCAAACGCCTCTTCCGGAAGGTCAACGCTTTCCATCAGCTGCTGGTTCATCTGCTGGATTTTGCTGACGTCAAAGATGGACGCATACGATTCCATCATACCGTCAATGGCAGTGTAATCCAAATAGCCATACTGCCCGCTGATAGGGTCTTCCATAATGGCAATCATTTTCGGATTTTCCATATCCGACAAATCCATGTCCATCCACATATCCATGCTTTCCGGCGTACCGGGAACAGAAGTGACAAGTTCCGGCATGTCCATCGTCATTTCCATTTTCATTTGCTTGTAATCATCGCTCATGTCCAATTTGCCATAAGTGTGGAACTGCAAACCGTCTAAAACGGCGCTGATTTCCCCATCTGGGTCCAGCACAGCCGACAGCGGTTCATCCATCTGAAGGCCAAAATCATATGTAAAGGCCGCCTTGGTCACTTCCTGGTTGGACAATTCGATAAAATCATCCTTCGGCGATGCGAATGCGCTGACACTGCAAAGCGTCATCCCAGCGGCTACCAGAGCCGATAACAGCTTTTTACCCATATGGTGTTTCATACTACTTCACACTCCTTTTGATTGATGGCAGTAGTATACCATATGTGCAAAACAAAATCAATGAATATTACGTAAATGTCATATAAAAATTTGTTCAGAAATCCATCTTGATTTTATGCAGAAATTGTGTATAATTATAAATAATATGGATATGAAATGAGGCGTAAAAATGATAAAAGCAGGGATACTCGGCGCAACGGGTTATGCAGGAATTGAAACAGTGCGGCTGCTGTCGCTGCACCCGGAGGCAGAAATTACCCGGGTGGTATCAAAAAGCTTTGCGGGAAAGCGGCTGCCGGACATCTACCCCAGCATGGGGCATGTTGTGGAACTGGCACTGGAAGAACTGGACGTAGACGACATTGCTGCAAACTGCGATGTGGTATTTACCGCCCTGCCGCACGGCGCATCCAAAACGGTCATCCCCGCCCTGTATGAAAAAGGGTTGAAAATCATTGATTTAAGCGGGGATTTCCGCTATGATTCCAAAGAAGTATATGAACGGTGGTACGGCGAACCGCACAGCGCACCTGAACTTCTGGAACAGTCGGTCTACGGCCTTTGCGAGCTTAGGCGGGACAGCATCAGAAATACCCGGCTGGTCGGCAACCCCGGCTGCTATACCACCTGTTCCATCCTGCCGCTCTATCCGCTTTTAAAAGCTGGCGTCATTGAAAAAACAAATATCATCATCGATGCAAAGTCCGGCGTGTCTGGCGCAGGCCGCAGCACTAGCCTGGATAACAGCTTTTGTGAATGTACCGAAAATATGAAGGCCTATAAAATTGCCACCCATAGGCATACCTCGGAAATTGAACAGGAACTGAGCCGTGCGACAGGCAGTGACATCCTGGTATCCTTTACCCCGCACCTTATCCCGCTCAAGCGGGGCATTTTAGCCACCTGCTATGCCAATCTCAAAGGTACACATACCTATGAAGAAATTTTATCTTTGTATCAAAATTTTTATAAAGACGAATATTTTATCCGTATTATGGACGGGATCTTGCCCGAAACCAACCATGTAGCAGGCAGTAATTTCTGCGATATAGGCTTCCGCATTGACGAGCGGTTAAACCGCATTGTGGTGGTATCGGCCATCGACAACCTCATCAAAGGCGCAGCCGGGCAGGCGGTACAGAATATGAATATAATATTTGGATTAGACGAAAAAACCGGGCTGGAAATGCCGGCCTTTTACCTGTAAGGAGTAAAAAATGGACGAAAAAATGGATTATCTTATTAAAAAAGCAAATATATTGGTAGAAGCGCTGCCTTATATCCAGGAGCTCAACAAAAAAACCATCGTCATCAAATACGGCGGCAACGCTATGATCAATGACGAACTCAAAAAGTCGGTCATGCAGGATATCACGCTGCTCAAATTTATCGGCCTCAACCCCATCGTAGTCCACGGCGGCGGGCCTGATATTTCCGCCGCGCTGGAAACCTATGATATTGAAAGCCATTTTATCAACGGCCTGCGGGTAACTGACCAGCAGACCATGGACATCGCCCAGATGGTGCTGGTGGGCAAAACCAACAAGGAAATTGTATCCCGTTTAAACCACGAGGGCGGAAAAGCCATCGGCCTTTGCGGGCTGGACGGAAATTTGCTGCGCTGTGAAAAAAAATATACTCATGTAGATGGCCAAAAGACAGATATCGGCTTTGTGGGCAATGTGGTAGAAGTCAACACCCATGTACTGGATTTGCTTACCAATGACGAATATATCCCGGTTATCGCTCCGGTTGGGGTGGACGAACATGGCAACAGCTACAATATCAATGCCGACAGTGCCGCCTCTGCTGTTGCCAAGGCGCTGAAAGCAGAAAAACTCATGTACTTGACTGACGTAGAAGGCGTAAAAGATCAAAACGGCCAGGTTATATTCCAAATGTCGCCCAAACAGGCAGAAGACTACATCGCAAGCGGCGTCATTTCCGGCGGCATGATTCCCAAGGTCAAGAGCTGTGAAGACGCCATTGCACATGGCGTTAACAAAGTACACATCATCGACGGGCGTATCCAGCACGCCATTTTGCTGGAGATATTTACCATCAACGGCATTGGCACTATGATTACCAACCAGGAGAAATAATATGGATCATACCAAACGGTTTGACGGGAAGGGCGCCCTATATGCCAGCGCACGCCCGTCCTACGCAGAAGAAGGGCTCGCATATCTTGCCAACCACGGCATTGGCCCCCATAAAACGGTTGCCGATGTAGGTGCAGGAACTGGGATATTTTCACGCCAATTATTGGATTTAGGCTGTACCGTATATGCCGTAGAACCAAACGAGGACATGCGCCGGCAAATGGTACAGCTCTTAAACCACCCGCGGCTGCATCTGGTATGCGCGCCAGCCGAACACACAACGCTGCCGAACCAAAGCGTTGACGCTGTAACTGCCGCGCAGGCCTTCCACTGGTTCCATCCCATCTCCTTCCGCGACGAATGCCGGCGGATATTAAAACCCGGCGGCTTTGCTGCGCTTTTATGGAACCACCGGCCGGAAAGCAGCCCTCTGGTGCAGGCATACAGCCAAATTTACCAAAAGTTTAGCCCCAGCTTCTACGGGCACAGCAATGGAATCCAGCGAAATGATGCGCGCATCCAGGCATTCTTTTCCAACTATCAGGCACACTCCTTCCCGCATCCTTTGGCCTATGAAAAACAGGCGTTTTTAAAGCGGAGCCTGTCATCTTCCTACGCCCCCAGGCCGGGGGACGCAAACTACCAACCCTTTGTAGCCGCGCTTCTTGCGCTATTTGAGCGATATGCCCCCGGCGGCGTACTGCAAATGCCCAATGAAACCATCATCTATATCGGAACTGTATAATACGAACACCGGTTATATTGGCCGGTGTTTATTTTATCAAAAAAATATCGCAGAAAATAACCGCCTCTTGAATCCCAACAGAAAATATGGTATGCTGTTAGCAATATCTTAACATAAGGGGGCGCTTTTATGAAACAGAAAGGACTTATCATCGGCGGGGCCGTTATCATTGTGCTCATCATCCTGGTTGCTATATTTGCCGGCAATTACAATGGTATGGTTTCCAAGCAGGCTGATGTCCAAAATGCTTTTGCCAATGTCGATACGCAACTCCAGCGGCGGGCAGATTTAATTCCCAATTTACTGGAAACGGTAAAGGGCTATATGGCCCATGAGCAAGAAATTATGACCGCAGTGGCCGAAGCACGGTCGAAGCTGGCCGGCGCAGTGACCGTAGAAGACAAGCAGGCGGCAGACAGCGAACTGTCGGGCGCCTTATCCCGCTTATTGATGGTAGCGGAAAACTATCCGGATTTGAAAGCAGACAGCCAGTTTACAGCGCTTACCGACGAACTGGCCGGCACCGAAAACCGCATTGCCGTGGCGCGGAGGGATTACAATGAAACGGTAACCGCATACAACAAATCCATCCGCACGTTTCCCAGCAATCTTTTTGCAGCCATGTTTGGCTTTGGGGAAGAACCGCTGTTTGAAGCAGACGAAGGGGCAGAACAGGCGCTAAAAGTTGTATTTTAAGGTGATGCTATGAAAAAAATATGCGCATTTTTCTTCAGCATATTGCTGCTTGCCACAACTGTATCAGCCATGCCGGCGCCATCAAAAGAATATTTTGTCAACGATACGGCAAATGTCTTGTCATCCGAAACAAAACAGCATATTGCAGAAACCAGCAAAGCCATCGAACAGGCGCATGATGGAATGCAAATTGTCGTAGCCACTGTCGGTGATTTAGAAGGGCAAGATATAGAATCCTATGCCAATACCCTGTTCCGCAATTGGGAAATTGGCAGCGAGGGCAGTGATAACGGGCTGCTTTTACTGCTGGCAGTAGAACCGCGGAAAATCCGGATAGAAGTCGGCTATAGCCTGGAAGGGGAACTAAATGACGCCAAAGCCGGGCGGCTGCTGGATGAATATGCCATCCCCTATTTAAAAGACAGCCAATACGATAAAGGCATACGCAACCTATATGACGGGGTGCTTTATACGCTGGGGGTCTCAGACACCAAGCCGGAACAGGTTTCCAAAGATTCAAATACGGACTGGAAAATGTGGGCAGTGCTGCTGTTGGTTTTGCTGTTCCTCTTTTTAACCGGCGGCCGGGCAAGGCGCAGGCATATCTTTTTCGGCGGCCCCGGCCCGTTTGGCGGGGGCGGGTTCCGAGGCGGCGGGTTTGGCGGAGGCTCTTTCGGCGGAGGTTCCTTTGGCGGCGGAGGTTCTTCTGGTGGCGGCGGTGCGTCCCGCGGATTTTAAGCAGTTTTTATCATATGACTTCAATCAAAAGAGTGGATAGATATGGGCTTTTATAAACCATATTGGAAAAAATATAAAAAGTTATATTTCCTGGCTGTCGCCTGCATCTTGTGCGAAGTATTCTGCGACCTGCTGCAGCCTACTGTCATGTCGCGTATCATTGACGATGGCGTCACAAGCGGCAGTATCCCTGTCATCCTGCGCCTGGGCCTGCTGATGCTTTGTATTACAGCAGCCGGCGCAGGATTTGCCGTTTCGCGCAATTTTTTATCCAGCACGGTATCGCAAAAATTCTCCGCCGACCTGCGCAGCGACCTATATCAAAAGGTCATTTCCCTGCCGCTGTCACGGGTAGATGAAATGGGCAGCGGTTCTATCATCACCCGTGTTACCAACGACGTGGTACAGGTACGGCAGTTTGTCAACGGCATGATGCGGTTCTTTTTGAAAGGGCCGGCAACCGGCTTGGGCAGCATTGTGCTGGCCACCGTGCTATGCCCGCAGTTGAGCGTTGTCCTGCTGGGCGCTGTCGCGTTGGTATCGGTGTTTACCGCTTTTAGCCTGAAATTAAGCTACCACCGGTATGCCAAGGTACAAAAAGCGATTGACCATGTTAACACCGTAGTACAGGAATATTTATCAGGAATCCGGCTAGTCAAAACCTTTGGACGGTTTCAGGAAGAAGAAGAACGGTTTGCGGCAGTCAATTTTGATTTGGCCGACAAAAACAAAGCGGCCGACCGGGTAATTTCTATTTTTTCGCCGCTCATGCAGCTTTCCATCAATTTTGGGATTGTCATTGTCCTATTTTACGGCGGGTTCCTTTTTATCCATGGCAGCGTACAAGTTGGACAGATTGTAGCATTCACCAATTACATGACGCAGATTTTGGGCGCGATGCGCTCCATCACCAATATGTTCAATACCTTTGTGCGCACAAAAGCTTCCAGCGAACGTATTACTGAAATTTTCCGGCAGCAGGATGCCCCGTCAATGCCAACAGCCGCATCCCATACAAAAATACCGGGATACCTGGTGTTCGACCATGTATCGTTCGCCTATCCCAACGGCAGCGGCGCCCCGGTATTCCACAATTTATCCTTTATGGTCAACCGCGGTGAAACGCTTGCCGTCATTGGCCCGACTGGCTCGGGAAAAAGTACGCTTTGTTCCCTGCTCATACGCTTTTACGATGTGACCGGCGGCGCTATTTATTTAGACGGCAACGATATCCGTTCTATTGAAACAGCAACCCTGCGCCAAAAAATCGCCATTGCGCCCCAGCAAAGTATGCTGTTTTCAGCTACAATTGCCGAAAACGTGCGGTGGGGCAACACAAACGCAACAGCCGAACAAGTACGCCGTGCCTGCGAAGCTGCACAGGCAGACGGGTTTATTTGCGAAATGCCGCAGCAGTACAACAGCCTGCTAGGCCAAGGCGGCGTCAATATATCCGGCGGGCAAAAACAGCGGATATCCATTGCACGCGCGCTCATACGCCGGGCAGAATTGCTGCTTTTGGATGACTGTACCAGTGCGCTGGACGCCGGAACCGAAGCAAAAGTCCGTCATGCCCTGCAAAAAGAAAAAGGCAAAAAACCCATTTTATTGGTAACCCAGCGCATTGGCACTGCCATGGCTGCCGACCGTATCCTGGTACTGGAAAACGGCAAGCTGGCCGGGCTGGGGTCTCACAGCCACCTTATGCACACTTGCCAGACCTACCGTGACATCTACGATTCTCAAATCGGGGGTGAACCATATGCCGAATAACCTCATTGGCCCGCGCGGTAAACCAGGCGGGCCGGGGAACCGGTTTGCCCCGCATGAAAAGCCCAAAAATACCAAAGGGACCATGTTCCGGCTGCTCGGGCTGTATGGTTCACAATGGAAGCCCATTATATGCTGTGTGATACTAACCATAGCGGAAGCGGCTTTGACCCTTTCAGTACCTTATCTGATTGGGCAGGCAGTCAATGCATTTGACATCGAACATACCATTATCCATATAAACACGTTATATATGGTGCTGTTTTACCTTGCCGTTGCCTATATCGGGGCCTGGATTACCCGCACTGCCAGCGGATATCTGATGATTGGCGTTTCCCAAAACCTGGTACGCACCATGCGGCAGTCCCTGTTTCAAAAACTCCAGCGGCTGCCGCTGGGCTTTTATGACGCCCGGCCGCACGGGGACACCATGAGCCGCCTGACAAACGATGTGGACAATATCAGCTCCACCATTGCCCAGACCACGACCGAGCTAATATCCAGCCTATTGACCATATTAGGGTCGCTGACTATGATGATGCTGCTCAGCCCCGCCCTGACGCTGGCGGCCGTGGTAACCATCCCGCTGGTGCTACTGCTCACCCGCACCATTGCCAAACGCAGCCGCGCTGCATTTTTAGGCCAGCAACGGGAACTCGGCAAACTCAATGGGATTGTGGAAGAAAGCGTCACCGGCTTAAAAATGGTACGCGCCTTTCATCAGGAACGGCAAATGGTACGGGCCTTCGGCGAAACCAATGCGCAGCTTACCCGTTATTCCATCCGCGCTATGATATGGTCGGGAGCACTTATGCCAATGATGAATGTCATCAACAATTTAAGCTTTTCGCTGGTTGCCTGTGCCGGCGGTATCCTATCGGTGCGGCACGTCATTTCGGTGGGCGTCATTGCCAGTTTTATCACGTATTCCCGCCAATTTGCACAGCCGCTTAACAGCATTGCCGACCTGTTTAATTCCATCCAGTCGGCATTGGCAGGTGCAGAACGGGTATTTGAAATCATGGACGAAGCGGAGGAACCGGCCGACCGGCCGGACGCTGTTGACATTTCCCATCCATGTGGCGAAGTGACTTTTTCCAACGTCTGTTTTTCTTATCAAAACGGCAAGCCGGTATTAAAACAAATGAGCTTCCATGTGCCGCCCGGAGGTGTGGTTGCATTGGTTGGGGAAACCGGCGCTGGGAAAACAACTATTGTCAACCTACTCACACGGTTTTATGATGCTGACAGCGGTATGGTGTGCATAGACGGCATAGATGTGCGGTCCATCTCCCGTGCATCTCTGCGGCAATGCTTTTCAGTCGTTTTACAGGACACCAGCTTATTTACCGGCACCATTGCCGACAACATCCGGTACAGCCACCCGTCCGCCACACAGGAACAGGTGGAACAGGCTGCAAAGGCTGCCGGTGCCCACGGGTTTATCTCCCGGCTGCCGCAGGGATATCAAACCGTAGTATCGGGAAGTACCGATACCCTCAGCCAAGGCCAGCGGCAACTGTTGTCTATTGCACGGGCTTTTTTGGCAGATGCGCCCATTCTTATCCTAGACGAGGCAACCAGCAGCGTGGATACGCGGACCGAAAAGAGTATTCAGCGCGCTATGGTGCGGCTGATACAAGGGCGGACCTGTTTTTTGATTGCCCACCGGCTGTCCACCATCCGGGATGCAGATGAAATTTTTGTCATCGGCAAAGGAACCATCCTGGAACGCGGCACCCACCAAACCCTGATGCAGCGCCACGGTGCATATTACCAAATGGTCGTCAGCCAAAGCGGCAGCGCACAGGTACTGCACAAAAAGGAGCATTCAAATGGAAATTGTACGGATTGACAACCAAAAAAAGGACTATCTGCCGATACTGCTGCTTGCAGACGAACAGGAAAACATGATTGACCTTTACTTGGAACGCGGCACACTGTATGTCCTCAAAGATCCCGATGTGAAAGCCGCCTGCGTTGTTACCGACGAGGGAGGCGGGATATTGGAACTGAAAAACATTGCCGTTTTGCCAGACAGCCGGCGGCAAGGCTACGGCAGCAAATTGGTTGCCTTCCTTTCGGACACCTATCAAGGGCAATATACAATCCTACAGGTAGGCACCGGCGACAGCCCGCTGACCATACCGTTTTATCAATCATGCGGGTTTCAGCGCTCCCATATTGTAAAAAAGTTTTTTACCAGCCACTATGACCATCCAATTTTTGAAGGCGGGAAACAACTGGTGGATATGGTATATCTGAAAAAGCCGCTACCGCCCCAATAATGGTTGCAGGATATCGAAATTTCCTGTATAATAAAGTAGGATTTTCCTTACACTGAAGATGGGAAAACGATCCAGTTAAGAAAGAAGTGAGCCCTCTGTGCAAGCGACCACAATTTTGGTTATCAGCGACACCCACCGCCGGCTTGGGGCCGCGCAGTGGCTTTTGGAAACAAAACGTCCTGACTACTGTATCCATCTGGGCGATATGCTCGCCGACTGTCAGGCATTGGAACGGCAATTCCCTATGCAAAAACTATTGTATGTACTGGGGAATAACGATTCCCTCCTGCGCGGGCAAGGATGCCCACTGGAATTTACAGCAACCATTGCCGGAAAACGGCTGTTTTTATGCCATGGGCACACCCTGTATGTAAAAGCCGGCCTCAGCCGCCTAACAGCACGGGCAAAAGAAGAACATGCAGATATGGTCTTATATGGGCACACCCACCTACCCTGCCTGCAAAATGACAGCGGGCTGTTGATACTCAACCCCGGCACTGTTGGTACCTATGGCTGGGTTGTCATAACCGGTGAAAAAATCCACGCTTCCATTGAACGGGTAAAGGAGCACGGCATATGAAATACGAGGTATTAAAATTGCTCAAACAGCAAAACGGCGCATATATATCCGGGGAACGGCTTGCCGAACTGCTGCATATGACGCGCACCGCTGTTTGGAAAAATATTGCTGCGCTGAAAAGCGAAGGATATGATATCCAGGCGGTTACCCACCGCGGCTATGCGCTGCGGAGCACCACCCGCGGCCTGGCGGCGCCAGAAGTAGAAGGCATGCTGCAAACCGCCGTTTTCGGCCGCCCGTTTTATTTATTCGACCAAGTATCCAGCACCTTTGATGCCATCCGGCAATTTCCGGTGCAACAAGGGTTGACCGTCGCTGCCAAACAACAAACCAATGGCCGGGGACGGCTGGGACGCGGGTGGGATGCAAAACCAGGCGGCATTTATTTTTCTTTTTATTTAAACCCCCGCATCGAA
>CALGRC010000069.1 GCA_937959315.1 uncultured Clostridia bacterium
CTACCGGCAGCTTAACCTTTTTAATCATCGGATTCGCGCAGGGGCTGACATCCGGCTTTGCCGTGCTGACCGCCCAGCGGTTTGGCGCAGGCGATATGAACGGCGTAAGGAAAAGCGTGGCAGCCGGCGCGCTGCTGTGTGCGGGGATTTCGATCCTTCTGACCATATTCAGCGTACTGTTTGCATATGATATTTTAAAGCTGATGGGGACACCAAGCGATATCATCAACGACGCATACCGCTATGTTGTCGTTATTTTTAGCGGCATTGCTGCATCGGTGCTGTTTAATTTCCTATCCAACATCATCCGTGCATTAGGAGACAGCAAAACCCCGCTGGTATTCCTTATTATTGCCTGTTTGCTCAACATTGGGCTGGATTTTTTATTTATTTTAAAATTCCATACGGGCGTTGCCGGTGCCGCATGGGCCACCATCATTTCACAGATGGTATCCGGCCTGCTCTGCCTCATTTATATTGCAAAATCCCTACCCGCCCTCCATCTGTCGCGAGACGACTGGAACGTGGGATGGCGGTTGTTATATGAGCATCTGCGCGTCGGGTTCCCTATGGGGTTCCAATCCTCTATTATTGCTATTGGCTCTATGATTTTACAATCAACGCTCAATACTTTAGGGTCAACTGCTGTCGCCGCCTATACGGCTGCTCAAAAAATCGATCAGCTTTCCACCCAGCCGCTCATGTCGTTTGGTATCGCCATGGCTACTTATACTGCGCAAAATTATGGTGCAGGCGATATGCACCGCATCCGTTCCGGCGTACGCCAGTGCTCAATGATATCTGTGCTGTTTAGCCTGGCGGCCGGCGGGACCATTATTTTGCTCAGCCGCCCGCTGCTGCGCGCCATCATTGGGGCTGGGCAGGAAAATGTCGTTGCGCTATCCCGCGTTTACCTTATCATCAATTGTTCCTTGTACTTTATGCTGTCACTGCTCTTTATTTACCGCTATACTTTGCAAGGGCTGGGCAAAAGCCTTATCCCCACGGTTGCAGGCATTATGGAGCTTATCATGCGTACGCTGGTTGCCGTTTATTTAGGCGGGACGATTGGATTTCCCGGCATCTGCCTGGCAAACCCAACTGCTTGGTTCGGGGCGCTTTTGCCGTTATCCATTGCCTATTTTATTACCATCCATATGCTTATCAAAAAAAATCCGCCGCCAGAGTCGGTTTCTATATAAAAAAGCAGGTGCAAACATGCACCTGCTTTTTTATATTCATTTAAAGTTTACAGTTTCCGGCATGGCTGCATCCAGCACAGCCGCCGCTGCACCTGCTATCCCGGCTGTTTCTTACAGCCCGTACAATAACGCCAATGATAATCAGCGCTACCATTCCCAAGATCACCCAATCGCCCGGACGGATAGGCAAATGGGCTATCAACCGTCCAACCTGGTAAAATACAAGCGCCGCTATCCAGGCAAGCCCGGTTTGATAGCAAAGCGCAATCCCCGTCCATTTCCAAGAGCCGAGCTCCCGCCGCATAGCAGATATTGCTCCTACACACGGAGAAGCCAACAGGGTAAATATCATAAACGCATAGGCGGACAGCGAAGTGAAATGGCCCGCAATTGCCTGGGACAGCGTTGCGCCCTCCGCACCGAACAAAATGCCAAACGTTGCCACGATATTTTCTTTTGCCATAACGCCGGTCAGCGTTGCAACTGCCGCCTGCCAGTTCCCAAATCCCAGCGGTGAAAAAACAGGCGCTAAAAACCTCCCCAGCGACGATAACAGGCTGTGTTCTGCCGCTACAAATTCCAACCGGTAATTGAATGACTGCAAAAACCAGATGACCGCCGAAGCCGCCAAAATAATGGTACCGGCCTTGATGATAAACGCCTTCCCGCGATCCCAGGTATGATTGAGCAGGCTGGACAGCGTGGGCACATGGTAATTGGGCAGCTCCATCACAAATGGCGACACTTCGCCGCGCAGCAGTGTATTTTTCAGCACCAGCCCAGAGAGCACCACGAATACCATACCCAGCAGATACATGGATGGCCCAACATAGGACTGCTGTGGGAAAAATGCCGCTACAAACAGCGCAAACACCGGCAGCTTTGCCCCGCACGGAATAAACGGCGTCAGCATGATGGTCATTTTCCGTTCCTTTTCACTTTCGATGGTGCGGCAGGCCATGATACCCGGTACCGAACAACCGGCGCCCAGCACCATAGGAATAAAGGATTTCCCGGAAAGGCCAAATTTACAAAATACCTTATCCATAATAAACGCCACGCGGGACATATAGCCGCAATCTTCTAAAAAGGAAATGATAAAAAACAGCGTAAGCAATTGCGGCACAAAGGACAGCACACTGCCAACACCCTTTAAAATCCCATCCTGCACCAGGCTTACCACCCAATCGGACACATGCAGCCATTGCAGCCCTGCGGCAATCACGCCGCCGATACCGTCCTGTATCAGCCATTCCATTCCGTCGCTGGTGGACTCCCCCACCACCTGGATGGCAATAAAGTACATGAGCCACATCACCACAAAAAAGATGGGCAGCGCAAGCCAGCGGTTTGTTAAAACCCGGTCAATCTTATCGGTCACTGTCGCTTTATTGGCTGGACGGCTCAAATACCGTGCGATTAAATCGCGGATATACGCATACCGCTGGGATATCAGTACGCTTACAATATCGTCGCCATACTCCTTTTCCAGGCCCACTGTCAAGGACTGGCACTTTTGCTTCTGTTCCGCCGACAAAGACAAGGTCTTTTCCATATGGCTGTCATGCTCTAATAACTTGATTGCGGAAAAGGTCACTGTATGCGCCTCGGGCAGCAGCGGCTTTACCTCACGGCGCATATCCTGTATGGCTGCTGCTAAACTGCCCTGAAATATCAACGGGCGCTCAATATCAGGGGCGATTTTACAGCCGGCCAATATTCCTTCAATCAGCGCCTGAATCCCAGTATGCTGCGTGACAGAAATGGGGAAAACGGCAATCCCAAGCTCGGCAGATAAAGCATCCAAATCCAGCCGGTCTCCCCGCTTTTCAATGACGTCCATCATATTAAAGGCCGCAATCATAGGCACATTGAGTTCTAAAAGCTGCGTTGTCAAATACAGATTACGTTCAATATTAGACACATCCACCACATTGACAATGAGGTCTGGGTGCTCTTCTAATATATAGTTGCGCGCAACCACTTCTTCAAGCGAATAGGGCGACAGTGAGTAAATACCCGGCAAATCCACCAGTTTGTAATCCCTGCCGTACCCCTTTACAAACCCTTCTTTTTTTTCAACCGTAACGCCCGGCCAGTTTCCCACATA
>CALGRC010000070.1 GCA_937959315.1 uncultured Clostridia bacterium
TACAGTGCAGGTGCACAATGCCCTTTTGACAATACCAACCTATCACGGTCTGGGTCGCTTGCCAGTTCCGGCGAAACATGCATCTGTTCAAAATATAAAATAGACAAAATATCCGCAATGGACAGCGATCCACCCGGATGCCCCGATTTTGCGGCATGTACCGCGACAATCGCATGCTTGCGAATACGGTATGCCTCAAGCTCCAATTCCCTGTTTGTTGCCATTTTGACCTCCCTTAAAATCCTTGCTGGTTTCGTTTAAACCCTTCTCCTAACACCTCACGCACTTCACTTAAAATAATAAATGCATCTTTATCAATATTGCTCACGACACTTTTGAGCCGCGGCAACTCGTTGCGTTTGACAATGCACATGAGTACTGTAATTTCACGATTTTTATATATCCCGCGGCCATGCAGGCCAGTGACGCCTCGTTTTAAATGCATCATCAGCTCCCGGCTGATTTCATCGCTCTTATCAGATATGATATATGCACATTTTGCAAAATCGCCGCCTTCCACAATGGCATCAGTCAATTTAGTACTAATATATAGCGCAATAACCGCATACAGCATAATGGTATAATCAGCAAATGCCAATCCTGCGGCTATAATCACCACAGAATCAATCAACATGATAAACTGCGCCACAGATATATACGGGATAGCCTTATTGAGCAGCAGCGCGCCAAAATCTGTACCGCCGGTAGAAGCCCGCCGGCGGACCACCAATCCAATACCCGCCCCCAGCAATACGCCGCCGAACACTGCCGCCAGCAGCATATCATCCGTCAGCGGCTTGAAACCACTAGTCAATTGAATAAACCCAGAATATAGCAATGTTCCTACAACCGTTTTCAAAAAGGAACGTTTAGAAATGCTGCGGTAGCCCACAATAAATAAAATAGCATTGATAACCAATACCACAATGGATACCGGAATACCAAGCGTCCCATATAAAATGGTTGCAATACCGCCGGCCCCGCCCGCAGCAATTTTATTGGGAACCAAAAATAAATTCAGCCCCAGCGCCATAATAAATGTCCCTGCAACGATAAATACATAATCTATGACTGTATTCCCTTTTTTCATAATCGACCCTTCTTTGCAATGATTTCCTCACCGCATTAGCGTTTGCCAAAAAAGGGACGATTATTCCGCTGTAATTTGGTCGAACGCCAGCTTCATCAATTCTTCCGCCCGCGCATACTCCTTTTGCAAAAATACAAATCCAATCAGTGCTTCAAACCCTGTAGCCTGCCTGTAATCGGCAATATCAGCATTTTTTGCTGCTGTATGTGACTTTGCGTTTCGCCCGCGTTTAAAAACAGCCCGTTCTGCATCGGTCAGCATATCCAACATGTTATGTATACACCGGCTCTGTGCGCCGGCATTGACATAACGTACTGCAAAACTATGCAATTTCCCGGGCGGGCGGCTGCCGTCCTGCACCAAACGGGTACGCACATACAATTCATAGACTGCGTCGCCAACAAAAGCCAATGTTAACGGCGACAGGGATTCGGGCGGCTGCTCCAATGCAAACTCAAGTAATCCCTCTATCATCTAAACCCGTCTCCATTTCACGCCTTGCGGTGTATCTTCCAACACGATCCCTTTGGATTTTAACTGATCCCGAATCGCATCTGCCTTTTGAAAATCGCGTTCTTTCCGGGCTTGATTGCGCTGGGCAATCAAATCTTCAATTTCACTATCCAAACTGATATCAAGCTGCTTGCCCAAAAGCCCCAATACGCCCCCCAGTTCCCGCAACAGCGCTGATGTTCTTTTCAACGCTTCAACGCCGCTGTCAGCAGAGAGGGCTGTATTTGCAAAATATACCAAGTCAAACAATGCCGCAATTGCATCGGCAGTATTGATGTCGTCATCCATTGCAGCACAAAATTGCGCACGAAATCCGTCTAGTTTTTCATCTATATCCGGTTTCAGCGGAATATCCGGCGCTTTTTGTATCAGAAACGCCAGATTATCCAGGCAGGTATACAGGCGGTCCAAACCAGACCTGGCTTGCTCCAGCAATTCTTTGGAAAAATTGATTGGGCTGCGATAATGCGCCGATAACATGAAAAACCGGATAACTTCATAATCAAACTGCTTCGCCACATCGCGCACCGTAAAGAAATTGCCTAAGGATTTGCTCATTTTGCGGTTATCTACATTGATATAGCCATTGTGCAGCCAATAATGTGCAAAAGGTGCACCATTGGCCGCTTCCGATTGAGCGACCTCATTTTCGTGATGCGGAAAAATCAAATCCTGGCCGCCGCTATGGATATCAATGGTCTCACCCAAATAATGGTTAGCCATCGCACTGCACTCAATGTGCCAGCCCGGGCGGCCTTCCCCCCACGGCGACGGCCATGCAGGTTCCCCGTCCTTTTTGGCTTTCCAAACAGCAAAATCCACCGGATCCTGTTTTTTTTCATCCACATCGATGCGTGCGCCTGCCTCTAGGTTTTCCAAAGGCTGGTGAGATAATTTCCCATAATCTTTGAATTTTTTTACCGCAAAATACACATCCCCATCTACTGTATATGTATATCCGCGCGCTTCTAATTTTTGAATGAGCGCTATGATTGCGCTGATATTTTCAGTAGCGCGCGGATGGACGGTTGCACGCTTGATACCCAGCCCGTCTGCGTCAACAAAGTATTCGGCAATATAGCGGTCAGCCAATTCCTTTACCGTGATTCCCTCTTCATTGGCACGGCGAATCATTTTATCATCCACATCGGTAAAATTCTGCACAAAATTGACTTCAAAACCCTGGTACTCTAAATACCGCCGCAGTGTATCAAAAATAATAAACGGCCGCGCATTGCCAATATGGAAATAATTATACACCGTTGGCCCGCAAGAATACATCCGTACTTTTCCCGGTTCAATGGGTTTAAATTCTTCTTTTTCCCGCGTCAAACTATTATAGAGTTTCATTTTTTCTCTCCAATCTGATTTTCCAAATCTTCAATCCGCTTTTCCATCCTACATAATGCCTGTGAAATTGGGTCTGGAATATGTATCTGATCCAAATCGGCCGTACCAGGGCGTACCCGTTGGCTGCCGCGCCGCACCACACGCGCCGGTACCCCAACACAAGTACTGTTTTCTGGTACTTCTGAAAGCACCACGGCATTTGCAGCAATTTTGCTATTATCGCCCACGGTAAAGGGGCCGAGTACCTTTGCACCGCTGCCTACCATGACATTGTTGCCCAACGTTGGATGGCGCTTGCCTTTTTCCTTTCCAGTCCCCCCCAATGTAACGCCCTGGTACAGCGTACAATTATCGCCAATGACCGTTGTTTCGCCAATGACGACACCCATACCATGGTCAATAAACAACCCTCTTCCAATCTGTGCGCCGGGATGGATTTCAATGCCGGTGACAAACCGTGCAAACTGGGAAATAAAACGCGCTGCAAAATACCAATGATGCCGATAAAAAAAATGCGCATACCGATGGTAGATAACCGCATGCAAACCTGTATAAAGGAAAAATACTTCCCACTTACTGCGGGCCGCCGGGTCACGTTGCATAATGGCATCCATTTCCTTTAGGGCTACCGGCAAAAAAAAGGCAAAATGCAAAATTATCAACGCCGCTACTTTACCCA
>CALGRC010000071.1 GCA_937959315.1 uncultured Clostridia bacterium
TTTTTGAGCGAGGAAAGCGCGCTGATGGAAATTGTCAAGCTGATTGGTTCTGATGTATTGCCAGATGAGCAGAAAATTGTATTAGAGGTAGCCAGTGTGGTGCGGCTGGGTTTTTTGCAGCAGAACGCTTTTCATAAAACCGATACCTATGTGCCATTGTCTAAGCAGTATGAGATGCTAAAAATTGCTTTGCGCCTGTACGACCGTGCTAAAAAGCTGGTAGCGGTGGGCGTCCCGGTTTCAGAGATGCGCAAGACAGGTATTTTTTCCAAGCTGATATCCATTAAGTATGATGTGGATAATGAGCATTTGGAGGTATTTCGTGAGTATGAAAAGGCAGTGGATGAATGTTATCAAACGTTGTATGACCGTTATAAAGAAGCGTGAGAGGGGGATTTCCGTTGGCAGTTGAATATATTGGGCTGCATGAAATCAATGGCCCGCTGGTGGTGCTCGACGGCGTGGAAGGCGCAACGTATGAAGAAATGGTGGAACTCACGCTGGAAAACGGCGAAAAACGCATGGGGCAGGTCATCAAGCTGGATGGGGCAAAAGCAGTTATCCAGGTTTTTGAAGGGACAGACGGTATTTCGCTGACCAATACGCACACAAAACTTACCGGCCGCCCTTTGAAAATTCCTCTTTCCAAGGAAATTTTAGGAAGGGTGTTTAATGGGGTTGGGCAGCCGGTTGATGGGCTTGGCAGTATTTTCCCGGATGTGAAGGCGGATGTAAACGGCCGGCCCATAAACCCGGTATCCCGCGAATATCCGCGCAATTTTATTGAAACGGGTATTTCGGCCATTGACGGGCTTACCACGCTCATCCGCGGGCAGAAGCTGCCTATTTTTTCGGGCAATGGCCTGCCGCATGATCAGTTGGCAGTACAGATTGCCCGGCAGGCAAAAATTGCAGATGCCGAAGGCGCTCATTTTGGCATTGTTTTTGGGGCAATTGGCGTAAAGCATGATGTGGCAAATTTTTTCCGGCGGGCATTTGAGGAAAGCGGCGTGTTTGAAAAAGTGGTCATGTTTTTAAATTTGGCGAACGACCCGGTCATTGAGCGCATTATTACGCCTCGTGCAGCGCTGGCTGCTGCGGAATACCTGGCGTTTACCCATCATATGCACATTTTGGTTATATTAACCGATATTACGTCTTATGCCGAGGCGCTGCGTGAAATTTCGTCCTCCAAGGGGGAAATCCCCTCGCGGAAAGGGTTTCCGGGCTATCTGTACAGCGATTTGGCTTCCCTCTACGAGCGGGCGGGCATGATTCACGGTATTGACGGTTCGGTGACCCAGATTCCAATTCTCACCATGACAAACGACGATATTACCCATCCCATCCCAGATTTGACAGGCTATATCACCGAAGGGCAGATTGTGCTGGACCGGCTGCTGAGTCAAAAGGGGATCTATCCGCCGGTGAGCGTACTGCCATCGCTGTCGCGTTTGATGAAGGACGGTATCGGCGAAGGCTATACCCGTGCCGACCATAGTGACGTGGCAAACCAGCTATTTGCGTCCTATGCAAAGGTACAGGACATCAAAGCGTTGGCATCTGTCATTGGCGAAGATGAGCTGTCGCCTATTGATAAATTGTATATGCGGTTTGGCGAGGAATTTGAAACCCGCTTTCTTTCCCAGCGGCGGGACGAAGCCCGCAGTATTACGCAGACACTGGATTTGGGCTGGGATTTGTTGGGCTTGCTGCCAAGGGAAGAATTGGATCGCATAGATACCAAGACGCTTGATAAGTATTACAGGGCGCGGGGGGATATGTGATGGAACAGACCATGTTTGCCACAAAGGGCAATCTTATCCTGGCAAAAAACGCGCTCAAGCTGTCCCGGCAGGGATATGAGCTGCTGGACAAAAAACGCAACATCCTCATCAATGAAATGCTGGGGCTCATTGACAAGGCGCAGGAAATCCAGTCGCGGATTGACGAAACTTATAAACAGGCGTATACCGCCTTGCAGCGCGCCAATATTTCATTGGGTATCAGCACAGTTAAGCAAATCAGCCAGTGCATTGCCATTGAAGATGGCGTAGATATCAAATACCGCAGCGTGATGGGGGTGGAAATTCCAGAAGTGACCTTCACGCATGTAAAAGCATTTTCGGAGTATGATATTTTTACGACATCGTCGCGGCTGGACGACGCATACGTGATGTTTGGCCGCGTCAAGGAATTGACAATCGAACTGGCAGGGGTGGAAAACGCGGTATACCGGCTGGCAAATAATATCAAAAAAACACAGAAGCGCG
>CALGRC010000072.1 GCA_937959315.1 uncultured Clostridia bacterium
CTTTGTCAAGTACTTTTTTTCCCTCTCGCTTAGTGCTTATATAGCATACCATATTCTTCACATAGTGTCAACATATTTTTGAAAAATATTTTTAAAAAATACACGTTTTTATATTTTTTTACAAAACCCTATAATCTCCGCTGGGAAAAAATAGCTATATATCATAGAAATACCCATGCATATTAGCCGATTAAACCACTTCAACCTTCACTTTGCAGTTCATCCAATTCCAACTGTAATTTATCCCAAAGTTCATACTGCTTCGCTAGATGTTCTTCGTACGCCTGGATTTGCTGAAATTTTTCCTGTGCAAGAATAAAATCTGAACCCGCATTGCCCATGTCCTGTTGTAGATGCTCTATTTTTTCCTCCACGGCGGCAATTTCTTCCTCTGCTTGCGTCAGTTTGCGAGAAATACTCTTAATATTTGCCTGCCGGCGCTTATTTTGTTCGTAAGAACCGGCCTTTGCTTCTTTTTTTACCGCAGACAATTTTCCCCTTGGCTCGGCTATTTGCCGTTTAGCCAAATACGCATCGTAATTGCCATCGTATGAAACAATGCCATCAGGCGTAAGCTCAAATATCTTATCAGCCACTTTATTTAAAAAGTACCGGTCATGCGACACCAGAAGAATTGTCCCTTCAAACGCCATCAGCGCCTCGTCCAGCGCCTCTTTTGACGGCAAATCCAAATGATTGGTCGGTTCATCTAAAAATAAGGTATTTGCCTTTTGCAGCATCAAAACCAAGAATTCCAGCTTTGCCTTCTCGCCGCCGCTCAGAGAACCAACCAATTTAAAAACATCTTCATTGGTAAACAGCAATGCCCCCAGCATGGTCCGCACCTGCGATTCATCCATTCGAGGCACCCGATCCCATATCTCATCCAATACGGTTTTGTTATCATGCAGCGTTTTCTGCTCCTGGTCATAGTATCCAATATCTACATTTCGGCCAAATGTAAAACGCCCGGTATACAATGGATGTATCCCTAGCAACGTTTTGAGCAACGTCGATTTTCCTATCCCATTCGCACCAATCAACGCAATTTTTTCTCCGCGCAGGATTTGAAAATTGACATGCGAAAACAGCTCGCGTTCTCCGTCTATACTGCTTACCGATACGCATAAATCCTTGGCTTCCAGCACTTCCTTATACGAAGGATACTCCAATAAAAACTGAAAACGGCAATGCTTCAAATCGCCATCTGGCCGTTCGATTTTTTCCATCCGGTCAATAGCCTTCTGACGGCTTTGTGCCATTTTCGTACTAGAAGCACGCACAAGGTTTTTGGCCACATATTCTTCCATCCGTTTGATTTCTTTCTGCTGCAGGTTATAGTCCTTCCACGCATCTTCCCGGTTTTTCCGCTTTTGCTCCACATACCGCGTATAATTTCCGGAATAGCGCGTCGCATGGGTACGCTCTACCTCATAGATAACCGAAACCAGGGCATCCAGAAAATACCGGTCGTGCGACACCACCAGCACCGCCTTGCGGTAACTGCGCAAATACCCTTCCAGCCACTGCATGGTCTGAAAATCCAAATGGTTGGTCGGCTCATCCAACAGCAACAAATCCGGCTCTTCCAGCAAAAGCTTTGCCATTGCCAATTTTGTTTTTTCACCGCCGCTCAATGGGGCAATTGGCATATGCACATCAAAATCTGCAAAGCCCATTCCATTTAAAACACTCATAATGCGGGCCCTCAGTTCAAACCCTCCCTGTTTTTCAAACTGTTCGCTTTTACGTGCATAGCTATCCAAAATTTTCTGATGCTCCGGTTCCGGCAACGAAGGGTCGCCCATCTGCTGCTCTAAGGTGCGCATTTCCTGTTCTAACTGCACCACATCAGCAAATACGCCGATCAGTTCCTGCCAAATGGTATTTTTCTCGTCCAGCGCACCTGATTGCTTTAAAAAACCTATCTGCGTATCTTTGGATATCACAATATTCCCGCTATCATATGGTATTTCACCGGTCATTATCTTTAACAGCGTGGTCTTGCCGGCGCCGTTGGCACCAATGAGCCCTACTTTTTCCCCATTGTCCACCTGCAGCGAGATATTTTCCAATATCACATCTATACCGAAGCTCTTTGTAATATTTTGTAACTGTAATACCATGTCTCTTCACCGCCAAAACGCCCCTCCTCCAAACAGGAAAAGGGGCGGTCGTTTTTAATTGCCAAATAAACTCCATTTTTTCTTGCCTGTCTGCTCTAAATAAGATTTCATCCCATCGCGAAAAGCTGCGGTTGTCTCATCCGTTTCATCCAAAAAATACGGCCGGGCCAATGTCTTATAATTTTCCTCCCGCATATCATAATCAGCGCTGCTCCACCAGAGCGCCATCTTGATATTGGGATATTCCTGTATCCGCTGGAACATGTCGGTTATCCAAGCCGCTTTGTCACCACCAATAGAACTAGACGAAAATTCGGTGATGATAAATGGATAATGTGCGTAATGCTCCATATACCGGTCATATGGTTCCCGGTAAATTTCGTCAAACGTCCGCCATTTCTCGTGGAATTCCTCATAGTAGGTCCCTGTGTTGTACCCGGTCATACCAATCATATGCACATAGGCATCCCCCGGAAAGTATGCATACTGCGTATTCCAGTGGCAGGGCGGGCAGTCTTCGGCATTGGGATTAAAAATCCAAATAGCATTATCCACACCTTCCTCTTGGAAGATATCATATATCCGCCGCCAGTTTTCCACAAAAATTTCCGGGTCAGAGAGCGCCGCCACCCCAGAATAATTAACCCAATCGCTGTTCATTTCATTATTGAGCCGAAATAAAAACGGATGCCCAAATTCTTTGGCGCCGCGTGCAAAACTGCGGATAGTCTCATCTTCTAACCCGTCATACACTGCAAAATTGGGGTTTAACCCAAACAGGTCGTCGTTTGCATGATAGGATATTTGCAAAGTCAGTTCTGTAATTTTACCCCGCTCGTACATCCGCTGCAATGCCTCTGCTGGAAAGTCGGGCGTCAGATTCACATAATGCAGCGAAAAATCAAACACATGGTCTACTTTTTTCTCAATATCGGCCAGCCACCCATACCGTTTCTCATCGTTATAGGCGCCGTCTACAAACAACCCCCATTTCACCTGGTTGGTGCCAACAATAGAATCATACAACGCCTGTGTTTCCTCATTCCAGTTTGGCTGAATAAACTGATATTCCGTTTTAAACTGATTGGCCCCTTTGAATGGGATCTCTTCAAAAGACTGAATCACTTGCTCTATGATTGGCTTGCTCGCCTCATAATCGTGCGACTTGAACATCACGCGGAAAAACGCCTGCTTCCCAGTTTGGGAAAGCACATAAAAATAGGAATAGCTGTTTTGCCGTTCTATGAGCTGCTGCGCCGGATGGCGGGTAAGCGAAATAAGCCGCGCCTGTGCGCCGTTTAAATCAAACGTTTCATTTTGATGGATTTCCAGGTTGTTCATTTCAATGTACCGGTCATTTAAAATGTAATTATTTAAATAATTTTCTATATACCACATGACATCTTCATATGGCGCCCATTCCCGGGTGACAATGGCCGTCATGTCGTCATTATAAAATTTGATATATTCCGGGCTGTTGGACAGGTCAAACTTCATATCTGCCGGAAAAGATATAGAATACCCTTTCGGATGATCCAACAGCACCTTATGCCCGTCTGCCGTTTCAATCACTTCTTCGCCCGGTTCCGTATCTGCAATGGGCAAATCCAGCTTTTGAGCCAGCCGCGTTTTAAAATAGGAAAAACTGCCAAACCGGGCATAAATATACCCTATCCCGCTGCCGGCCAAAGCCACACAGACCACAACCGCAATCAAAGCAATCCACCGTTTTTTCATATATAGGACAACCTCCGCCAGGAATTTGAGATAACATCTAAATTATGCCATAATATTATATGACAAATACTGCGGAATGTCAACCGAAACCCTTTTTGGTGGATTCCCAAACTTTATAAACGCATATCCACTACAAGCCCCGCCATCACGCCAAAGCAAAACACACTTACCCCGGCCGAAGCAAGGAGATTTGCCTTGTCATGAAACTGGTCTGCGCCAAGCAGCAACAGCAATGCCAGCAATAACAGGAATACTGCAACAACCGCTCCGGTTTTTATAATTTTTCGCGATAACCCACACAAATTTTTCATCCGTTCCCGCCATTTTCCCATCCTGCATCCCTCCGCGCTTTCTTTATATTGTAGCACAGGAAAAGAGGGCAGGCAATGGCAATCACTGGTCCTTCTGGCGGAAATAGCTGTAAATCCGTTCTGCAGTTCGCCGGTCAACCCCCTTCACAGCAAGCAAATCGTCTACACTGGCATTGCGGATGGCTTTCATAGACTTAAAATAGCGCTGCAGCGCTTTCCGGCGCACTTCGCCTACGCCAGAGATATTTTCCAGTTCAGACGCCAAGTTCTTTTTGGTGTGTAACTGCTTATGGTACGTAATAGCACGGCGGTGCATTTCATCTTGAATATTCGCAAGCAGCATAAACGCCTCGCTGTTTTTATCAATAGGAATTTCTCCCGCCGGGCTCACCAAACCGCGGGTACGGTGGTGATCATCCTTGACAATACCGAATACCGGAATAGACAGGCCCAGCTTGTCCATCACCCCTTTGGCAACATTGACATGCCCTTGCCCCCCGTCTACAAATAAAACATTGGGGAAAACCGCAAATTTCGCTTGCGCTTCGTCCAGCTCCCCGGCATCTATGCGCGCCCGCTCATCCAGCCCATGCTGCAGCCGCCTTGTCAGCGCCTCTTGCATGCAGGCATAATCATCCGCGCCCGCAACATTTTTTATACGGAAATTACGGTAATTTTTAGTCGAGGGCTTGGCGTCAATAAAAGTTACCATGGACGCCACATTGTTGTCGCCAGAGATATTGGAAATATCATAAGCCTCAATCCGGCTTGGAATTTCCTTCAAGCCCAATAGCTGATAGAGCGACGCCAGCGCCTTGTTTTTAAACTTGATATCTCGTAAAACCTTTAACTCCTGTTCGCTCAATTCCTTTTTCGCGTTGGCTTTAATCATATTGATAAGCTGCAGGTTCTCACCAATTTTCGGCACCTTTATCTCCACCCTATGCCCGCATAAATTGGACAGCCAATCCCGTATCACAGCGGCATCTTCAATTTCATATTGCAGCATGAGCTCCCGCGGCACAAAGGACGACTTGGCGTAATACTGCTTTAAAAAATCTGAAAGGACCTC
>CALGRC010000073.1 GCA_937959315.1 uncultured Clostridia bacterium
TTGCAAATCGCCGGTATGCAAAAAAATTGTCATGGATGCGCCAAAACTGCTCGACCACATTTGCGGCGGGTGTGCAGACCATTTCCACGCGGTACAGCAGTATTTGGACGCCATGGGAATTGCCTATGAAATTGATCCATATATTGTGCGTGGATTGGACTATTATACCAAGACAGTGTTTGAAATTGTAGCGGAAAATAAAAACTCTAATAACACCATTTGCGGTGGCGGCCGGTATGACGGCTTGGTGGAGGAATTGGGCGGCGGCCATGTGCCGGCGTGCGGGTTTGCGCTGGGAATGGAACGGCTGCTGCTGACACTGGAAGAACAGGGGGTGGAATTGCCCAGACCTGCCGATGTAGAAGTGTTTGTGGGAAATATTGGCGATGCGGCAGCGCTGGCGGCGCAAAAATTGGTGGGCGGCCTGCGCGCAGCCGGGTTGCGCGCAGAAAAAGACCATTTGGGGCGCAGCGTGAAGGCACAGATGAAATACGCTAATAAGCTGGGCGCGCGGTATGCGTTGATTTTGGGCGATGAGGAAATCCAAAATTGCCGGGTACGGTTAAAAAATATGGACGAAGGAACAGAGACGGACTGTGCGTTGGAAGCTGCGGCGCTTGCAGTACGTATCAAAGGATAAAAATTGGAGGCGGCAGACGGATGGAAACAATCACAGGGCTAAAACGGACACATTACTGTGGTGATTTACGGGCGGCGGATATTGGCGCGCAGGTGACGGTGATGGGGTTCGCCAATTCGGTGCGGAATTTAGGAGGGCTCAACTTTATCAACCTACGTGACCGCACGGGTCTGGTACAGCTGGTATTTGATGAAAACAATGCGGATTTAAGCCAAAAGGCGGCTTCGGTCCGCAGCGAATATGTGCTGGCGGCAGTCGGTACGGTGCGGGCGCGCGGCGAAGGTGCGGTCAACCATGACATGCCCACGGGGGAAGTGGAAATTGCAGTGGAAGAACTGCGCATTTTGAGCAAGGCGCTGACCCCGCCCATATATATAGAAGAAAACAGTGACGTCAAAGAAGAACTCCGGCTCAAATACCGGTTTTTAGACCTGCGGCGCCCAGATATGCAGCGCAACATCATGCTGCGCCACCGGGTGGCAAAAATCGCCCGTGATTATTATGATGAGCAGGGCTTTTTGGAAATTGAAACGCCGATATTAATCAAGAGCACGCCCGAGGGTGCGCGCGATTATGTGGTGCCCAGCCGGGTGCATGAAGGGAAATTTTACGCACTGCCCCAGTCACCGCAGCTGTATAAGCAGCTATTGATGGTATCAGGTTATGACCGCTATTTCCAAATAGCAAAATGCTTCCGGGATGAGGATCTGCGCGCAGACCGCCAGCCGGAGTTTACGCAGATTGACCTGGAAATGTCGTTTGTTGGGATGGACGATGTGATTGCGGTCAATGAACAGTTTTTAAAACGTGTCTGGAAAGAAATCAAAGGGGTTGATTTACCCACACCATTCCCGCGGCTGCCCTATCAGGAGGCTATGGCGCGGTATGGCTCAGACAAGCCGGATACCCGGTTTGGTCTAGAGCTTGTGGATTTGTCGGATGTTTTGGCAGGCTGCGGTTTTCAGGTGTTTGCAGGCGCGCTGCAAAATGGCGGCAGTGTGCGGGCTATCAATGCCAAAGGATTGGGTGCGGAGCTTTCCCGCAAGGGGATTGACGCGCTGGGTGAATTTGTCAAAACCTACAAGGCCAAAGGGCTTGCATGGATCAAGTGGAACCCGGACGGTATTCAATCCCCCATTGCGAAATTTTTATCAGAAGATGAATTGCAGGCTATATTATCCCGTATGGACGCTTCGCAGGGGGATGTTATATTCATTGTTGCAGATAAAAATAGTGTGGTATTTGACGCCCTGGGTGCGCTGCGGCTGGAAATTGCAAAAAAACACGGCCTGATTGACCAAACAAAGGATCATTTTTTGTGGGTGACCGAATTCCCGCTGTTGGAATACGATGAGGAGGAAAACCGGTATGTTGCCATGCACCACCCGTTTACCTGCCCCATGGAAGAAGACCTTTCTTTGCTGGACAGCGACCCTGGTAAAGTGCGCGCCATTGCTTACGATGTAATTTTAAACGGCGTGGAACTGGGCGGCGGCAGTGTGCGTATCCATGATATGGAATTACAGGAAAAAATGCTCTCTGTCCTTGGCTTTTCCAAGGAAAAGGCGTGGGCACAGTTTGGATTTTTGCTGGACGCTTTCCAGTATGGCACACCGCCGCACGCCGGTATGGCGTATGGGTTTGACCGGCTGATGATGCTCATTGCCGGGGCGGATAATATCCGCGAGGTTATCGCATTCCCCAAAGTGCAGAACGCATCTGAGCTGATGAGCGGGGCGCCGGATGGGATCGATCAAAAACAGTTGGATGAGCTGCACATTGCAATTGTAAAAAGTGAGAAATAACATAGCCTTTTGTGAAAATCCGGTGAAAAAACACCGGATTTTCTATGGAAATTGTAAAAAATTAATAATTTCGTAACATTTTGCGCGTGTGTGTATGGTAAGATGGTAGCAATGGACTGGAGGGAAAAAGGATGATTGAGATCAAAAACCTGACGAAAGCCTATGGGGCAAAAAAAGCAGTAGATAATATTTCCTTCACGGTAAACCGCGGGGAAATCTTAGGCTTTTTGGGGCCCAACGGCGCAGGGAAGACCACCACCATGAATATCATTACCGGGTACGGTTCCGCTACGGCCGGTACAGTGACAGTGGATGGGTTTGATGTGGCAGAGAGCCCGATGGAGTGTAAAAAACGGATTGGGTATTTACCGGAGCAGCCGCCGTTGTACATGGATATGACGGTGGAAGAGTATTTGAATTTTGTCTATGACATCAAAGGGGTGAAAGAAGACCGCAAGACACATCTGGACCGGATTGTGGATTTGGTTAAGATAGCAGACGTCTACAAGCGGCTGATTAAAAATCTATCCAAAGGGTATAAACAGCGGGTGGGGATTGCCCAGGCGCTGATTGGCAACCCGGAGATTTTGATTTTGGACGAACCGACGGTGGGCTTAGACCCCAAGCAAATTATTGAAATCCGCAATGTGATAAAGGAACTGGGCAAGGACCGAACAGTTATTTTAAGTTCGCACATTTTGCCCGAGGTCAGCGCTATCTGTGAACGGGTTATTATCATCAACAAGGGCAAAATCATGGCCATTGATACACCGGAAAACCTTTCACACAAGCTTTCTGGCGACAATAAATTTGTACTGCGCGCTGAGGGCAAAAAATATCAGATTGAGGATGCGCTGAAAACGATACCAGGCATTGTATACATTGAGTCGCTGGGGCAGAAAGAGGAAGGGACCTTTGATTTCCTGATAGAGTCGGAAACAGGGAAAGAAGTGCGCAAAGAGATTTTTTCGGCGTTGGCGCAGGCCGATTTGCCGATATTGTCGTTTAAGTCGCAGGAGCTTTCGTTGGAGGATGTCTTCCTGCAGCTGACAAGTGATGCGCAGACAGAAGGCTACATAGAGCCGGAGGAAGAAGGCACGGATACGGCGGTAGAAGAACCGGTGCAGTTGCTGGAGGATGCGGTGCAGGATGATGGTACTGCACAGCCGGAAGATGCACAACAACCGGAAGAAAAGGAGGCGGATAGCGATGACAGCAATTTATAAAAAGGAGCTGCGGACGTATTTCCTCTCTCCGATTGGATATGTGTTCATCGCGGTGTTTTTAGCGTTCAGCGGATGGTTTTTTACCACCATCAACCTGCTGCAGGCAGTTGGCGATATGAGTTATGTATTCAGCAACCTGACGACGGTGTTTTTGTTTTTGATTCCGATTTTAACCATGCGGTCGCTGGCGGAGGAAAAAAATTCAAAGACCGACCAGTTGCTGCTGACTGCGCCGATTAGTATTGGGAGTATTGTCATGGGGAAAGTGCTGGCGGCGGTAACCGTGTTTATGATTGCACTGCTTATTACACTGCTCTATCCCATTATACTGACGATGTTTACAGAGCCGGCATGGGGCGAGATAGTTGGCAATTACATTGGGTTTTTCTTAATGGGTGCAGCCTTTGTTTCTATTGGTGTGTTTATTTCATCCCTGACGGAAAACCAAATTATTTCCGCAGTATGTACTTTTGCCATTCTGCTGCTGCTCTTTATGATTGAGTGGATTTCGCCTTCTATCAACAATACATTTTTGCTGTCGGTCATAGACTGGCTGGCTATTACCAAACGGTTCAATGATTTTGCAACCGGGATTGTCAATTTGGAATCTGTGGTTTATTATTTGAGTATTGTTGCGGTATTTTCGTTCCTGACCGTGCGGCATTTGGAAAAACGGCGCTGGAGCAAATAACGAAAAGGGGGGAACCATAGAAATGTTGGATAACGAAAACCAGGGATTCCCGCAGGAAGAAAACAGCGGGGACACCCTTGCAAATCAGGATATGGCAAACGGGCAGGAGAACCTTGCAGAGCAGGCAGCGCCGCAGGCTGAGCCTGAACAGGATGTAGAGCTGCAGCCGTCTCAATTGCCGGAAGAGCCTAAGAAGAAGGATACCAAAAAGAAACTCAAGGATATGACCAAGTTTAAATACCGGACAACGGCAACGGTGTTTACTGTGCTGGTGGTTGCGGTGGTCATTGTGGTTAATATTTTATTTGGTGCACTGGGCAGCAAGGTCAATACCAAAATTGACCTGACGCACGACCGGATTTTGGATTTTTCCGACCAAACCATTGAAACGGTAAAAAACCTGCAGCAGGATGTCTATGTATATTCGGTGATTCCGGAATCGAACGATACCATTTTGATGGCGGTAGACACCATGCTGGGACGGTATCAAAACCTTTCGGGGCACATCAAATACGAAAAGGTGGATACTGCGAAAAACCCGACATTTATACAAAAATATCAAAATACAGGGGAACAGCTTTCCCAGTTTACCATCATTTTTGAGTCGGGCGACAAATTCAAAGTGGTGGATATCAACGATGCGGTCAATTACAGTTCCCAGACCCAAACCGTCCAGTCGCTGTCGGCAGAGCAGAAATTTACATCGGCTATCCAGTATGTAGTCAGCACGGAGGATACGACTGTGGCAGTGGTGGAGGGGCATGGCGAAATCACGGCAAATGCGTTTTCTTCTATTTTGGCGGATGAAAACTATGCGGTGGAGTCGGTGAATTTAACCAGTTCTGACATCGGCGAAGATATTGACATGCTCATCATTGCTTCGCCGCAGATGGATTATACCGCTGACGAAATTGATAAGCTGGACCGCTATTTTGACCGGGGCGGCAAAGCACAGGTATTTATGGATATCAGCGACGCCTCCCTGCCCAAATTAGAAGCCTATTTACAGGAATGGGGCGTTATGTTCCAGCCGGGTTTTGTGGTAGATACCAACCGCGGGAACTACATGCAGAACATGACATTCCTTCTGCCAAATATCGAATCAACAGAATATACGCAAACCATCGTCGATAACCGTTTGATGATGTTTGTGCCGCAAGCACGCGGTATTGCCATCAGCGATATTGTCGGTATTGATACAGAGGAAATTTTGATGTCCAGCGACAATTCTTTTATCCGAACGGATCCAAATATCCAATCTACCGAAATGGCGGATACCGATATCAAAGGGCCGGTTATTTTGTCGGCGCTGCTGACCAAGTCTTTGGATGACGGCGGCACGGCGCAGATGCTGGTAATGGGGAATACCAACTTTTTAAGCAGCAGCCTTTTGGAACAGTCAGCATTTGCAAATAAGGATTTTTATTTAAATGTATCATCCTATATGACAGATAAAGAAGACCTTTATATCAGGCCGAAAAATGTAGCACCTCCGCTTTTGGCAATTACTGGGCAGCAGGCTTTGATTTTTGGCGGCATTACCTTACTTTTGATTCCGTTGCTATTCTTGGCCGCAGGGATTGTCATTTGGCTTAGGAGGCGGCACCTATGACAAAAAAACGCAATATCATCATTATGCTGGCGGTGCTGGTGTTGCTTATCGGTGCGGTTCTGGCGGTTAACTATTTTGTTCAAGACCAGGAGGATGCCGATATCAGCGACACCCAGAGCATAGAAATTTTCAAGGTGGAAAAAGACCAGATCGTACAGGTGAGCGCAAATGTAAAAGGCGAAGAATTTGCGTTTGCCAAGGACGGGGACAACTGGATGCTCAAGGACCGTCCGGATGTCAAGCTGAAAAGTTCCACTGTCAGCCTGTTTGTATCGGAATTTGCAAGTATTTCCGGGGAACAGAAAATTGCTGATGCAGCCGATGACCTGTCCATTTATGGGCTGGATCAGCCGCAGGGTTCTTATACGGTAGATTTGGCAGACGGGACGCAAAAACAGTTTGCGGTTGGAAACAGTGACCCCATCAGCGGCTCCTATTATTTTAAAATGGGCGATGATCCGGCAGTGTATACCATCTATTCCAGCAAGGCTGATACGCTGCTTAAGCCGCTTTCCGATTACCGGGATACTACCTTTTTAACCGTCAATCCAGAAAACCTGAGCTATGTATTCATTCAGAATGCAGCCAATACCATTGAGTTGGTTTTGGAAACGACCGGCGAAGGGGAGGACCAGGCCAGTGAATGGAAGATGTACCAGCCAATGCAGCGGACGCTGGATAGCCAGCGGTTTTCTGAAAATATCATGGAGCCGATATCCTCTTTGTCTATTGAATCGTTTGTAGAAGATGGGCAGGACCATGGGTTGGGAAATCCTGCTGCAACTGTCACGCTGTCGGATACCGATGGGGTGTCGCAGACCATGTATATTGGCGACGTCGATGCCGACGGGAACCGGTATGTGCGGCTGGACGGCAGTGATATGGTGTATCTCGTAAATGGCGATAACCTGGAGTTTATCAATGTAGACCCATTTTTGCTGATGGAAAAATTTTTAAATTTGGAAAATATTGATAACGTCAACAGCATTGATATTACTGCTTCCAGCGGCGTGTACACTATGTCTATCGCGCGATCAGGCGAAACGACAACGTATCAGGTGGGCAACTTGGAAACGGTAGAGGATACCTTTAAGGAGCTGTACCAAAAGGTGATAGGCTTAACTGCAAGCGGGATGATTGACGTCCAGCCAGCCGGTTCGCCGGTTGTGACAATTGTATATCATCTGTTGGATGGTTCTACCGAAACATTGCAGTTTTTCGACTATGATGACCGGAATTACGCGGCTGTTGTAGACGGTGTGTGTGAATTCCGGATACTGAAAAAAGATGTGGAAAATATGCTGGCTGCCGTACAGGATGTGGCGGCGGGCATTGCACAGGAAGAGTAGGATAAAGCGCCGGTGTAAGACCGGCGCTTTGCTTTTTTTATTATTTAGACGGAGGTTTCATAAAATTGCACTTTACAAATGCGCTTGAATCATGTATAGTAATAAAGAATGGGGGGAGTAGAAGTGTTCCGGATTATAAAAAAGAAGGAATTAAATGAGCAAGTTGCATTATTGGAAGTTGATGCTCCGTTGATTGCCAAAAAGGCGGAACCGGGGCAGTTCATTATATTACGGATTGACGACGACGGCGAACGGATTCCGCTCACCATTGCGGATTTTGACCGGGAGCGTGGGACCGTCACCATTATTTTTCAAAAGATTGGGAAAACCACAAAACAACTGGGAACGCTGCGGGAAGGGGACGCGCTGCTGGATTTTGTAGGCCCGTTGGGTACGGCATCACATTTGGAGGGGTATAAACGGGTTGCAGTCATTGGCGGCGGGCTGGGGACGGCCATTGCGTATCCGCAGGCAAAGAAATTGCACACACTTGGCGCGCAGGTGGATGTCATTGCTGGGTTCCGGAACAAGGAACTGATTATTTTGGAGCAGGAGCTTCAGGCAGTCAGCAGTCGGACGTTCATAACGACAGATGATGGTTCTAATGGGCGGAAAGGGTTTGTTTCAGACATTTTGCAGCAATTGATTGACGAGGGGAATACGTATGATTTGGTTATTGCCATTGGCCCGCTGATGATGATGAAGGTGGTGTGCGGCGTAACCAAGCCGTACGGCATCAAAACCATCGTCAGTATGAATCCGGTTATGATTGACGGCACGGGTATGTGCGGCGGCTGCCGGGTGACTGTGGGCGGTGAAATTAAATTTGCATGTGTGGACGGTCCGGATTTTGATGGGCATTTGGTGGATTTTGATGCGGCAATGAACCGGTCGCGCATGTTCCGCAGCGAAGAAGCACAGGCACTGGAGCATGCATGTAAAATTGGATTGGGGGGAAAATAGTATGCCAAACATGTCGCCAAAAAAGGTACCAATGCCTGAGCAGGCCCCCGATGTCCGTAACCGTAATTTTTTAGAAGTTTCTATAGGATATACGCCGCAGCAGGCGATGGAAGAAGCGCAGCGCTGCCTGCAATGTAAGAAGCCGCTGTGTGTGCAGGGATGCCCGGTAAATGTCAAAATCCCGGAGTTTATTGCGCTGATTGCAGCAGGGGAATTTGAAAAAGCGTATTTAAAAATTACAGAAACCAATGCTTTGCCGGCTATTTGCGGCCGGGTTTGCCCGCAGGAAAACCAGTGTGAGGGGAAATGCGTACGGGGTATCAAAGGCGAGCCGGTAGCCATTGGGCGGCTGGAACGGTTTGCCGCCGATTGGTATCGGGAAAACTGCAAACCGCAGCCACATAGCATAGAAAAAAACGGGAAGCAGGTAGCCGTTATTGGGGCTGGCCCTGCGTCATTGAGCTGCGCGGGCGATTTGGCGAAAAAGGGATATTCTGTCACCGTGTTTGAAGCATTTCATACGCCCGGCGGCGTATTGATGTATGGGATTCCGGAATTCCGCCTGCCCAAGGCGATTGTCCGGCAGGAAATTGATTCTCTGAAAAATTTGGGTGTGGATATCCAATTGGATATGGTCATTGGAAAGATTTTGTCCATTGACGAGCTCAAAGGCCAGGGGTTTGATGCGGTATTCATTGGGACCGGAGCGGGCCTGCCGCGTTTTATGGGTATTGAAGGGGAGAGCCTGAATGGAGTATATAGCGCCAATGAATTTTTGACCCGGATTAACTTGATGAAGGCTTACCGGTTCCCGGAAACGGATACGCCGGTTCATATCGGCAGGCAGGTGGCGGTCGTCGGCGGCGGCAATGTGGCAATGGATGCCGCCCGCTGTGCCAAACGGCTGGGTGCCGAGCAGGTGTATATTGTCTACCGCCGGTCGGATGCAGAAATGCCGGCACGGCTGGAGGAAATCCATCATGCCAAAGAAGAAGGCATCATATTCCGCACATTGACCAATCCCAAACGGATTTTGGGAGAAGATGGATGGGTAACCGGGATGGAATGTGTGGATATGGCTTTGGGTGAACCGGATGAGTCAGGGCGCCGCCGGCCAGTAGAAAAACCGGGTTCTGAACATGTGCTTGACGTACAAACAGTGGTGATAGCCATTGGGCAGTCGCCAAACCCGTTGATTAAAGCAACCACCAAAGGGTTGGAAACCTACCGCTGGGGCGGCATTGTTGCCGAAGAGGGAACCGGCGCAACCAGTATTCCCGGCGTATATGCCGGCGGTGATACGGTCACCGGTGCAGCGACCGTTATTTTGGCAATGGGCGCAGGGAAAAAAGCAGCAGCAGCCATTGACCGGTATTTGCAGCAAAAGTAACTGTTTTTCTGCTTTTGCAGGGGCAATTTTAGAAAAAACGTCCAACATCTTGAATGTTGGACGTTTTTTTGGTATAATAAATTATTACCATCTTTTGAGAAACGGTACATACGAAAGGGGCGATGTGTTGTGGCAAACAATCCATATTCCGAGGTTACAGACAAAATTTTGGAATTGGCAGACCTGTGTCAGCAAAACAGTTCTATTGATCCGGAGCTGTATGGGAAGTATGAAGTCAAGCGAGGCCTGCGGGATGTAAATGGGAAGGGCGTACTGACCGGGCTGACTGAAATTTCGGAAGTGCGGGCGTATACCATTGTAGACAGCGAAATGATCCCCTGCGAAGGCAAGCTGTTTTACCGCGGCGTTGATGTCCAGCAGATCGTGGCAGGATTTTTAAAGGATAAACGGTTTGGATTTGAAGAAACTGCCTATCTTTTGCTATTTGGCAAACTGCCAAACCGGGTGCAGTTGGATGAATTTTCTGGCCTTTTGGCACACTACCGGACGCTGCCAACCAGCTTTGTGCGGGATATTATCATGAAAGCGCCCAGCAACGATATGATGAATACCCTGGCGCGCAGTGTGCTTACCCTGTATTCCTATGACGATAGGGCAGATGATACGTCGGTACCCAACGTATTGCGGCAGTGCTTGCAGCTCATTGCGCTATTCCCGTTGCTGTCAGTTTATGGGTATCAGGCGTACCGGCATTATCATGACGGGCAGAGCTTGTATATCCATCAGCCGCGTCCAGAGCTTTCTACAGCAGAAAATATTTTAAGTATCCTGCGGCCGGACAGCCGGTATACCGAGCTTGAGGCAAAAATTTTGGATATTGCGCTGGTGCTGCATGCAGAGCACGGCGGCGGCAACAATTCCAGCTTTACCACGCATGTGGTAACCTCGTCGGGAACCGATACCTATTCGACGGTTGCCGCATCGCTGGGGTCGTTAAAGGGCCCGCGCCACGGCGGGGCAAATATCAAGGTTGTGAAAATGTTTGAGGATATGAAGCAGCAGCTTTCCGATTGGAAGGATGAAGAAGCAGTGACAGCCTATTTGAAAGCCCTGCTGCATAAAGAAGCCTTTGACCGCAAGGGCTTGATTTATGGGATGGGCCATGCCGTGTATTCGCTGTCTGACCCGCGTGCAGAGATTTTCAAGAGTTTTGTCCAGCGGTTATCGGTGGAGAAAGGCCGTGAGGAGGAATTCCAACTGTATTCTATGGTGGAACGGCTGGCGCCTGAGGTCAT
>CALGRC010000074.1 GCA_937959315.1 uncultured Clostridia bacterium
AATTCTGTGCAACAAATCCATAAAACAGGATACCGTCTGGACATTGCGGAATTAGATAAACGGCACTGTATTAACCAGATAGAGGAATTTGGCTTTTTTCAAGTGATTGGCCGGCCGCAGTTGCCTGATGATGGGTGGTATTCCAAGCCTATTATCCCTGTGTATGAGCAGAATTTGTATGAAGGGCAGGAAGTTTATTTGTTGGCAGACAGCCAGACAGTGTTTGGACCATATCCGGTTGGGTACCGCAAGCGGGATGGGGTGTATTATATCAATACCAATCTGGCAGACACAAAATATGTTTTGTCTGGGTATACGGTGTGCGGAAAAATATGGGATGATGTTCAGGAAATTTACTGTGGGTATGGGGATGAACGCCGCTGTATTTTACAATTGCCGGATACGGCAGATGCTATACAGTATGATGCTTTGCCGGAAAGTACATTGATACAGAATTTTTGCGAAACTATACCAGAGGAACTGCTGGCAGACGGGAAGCTTAATTTATCCTGTACAGCACAAGTGGTTGCTGCATATCGTCAATCGTTTCTCATGGGAGGTGGCATCAATACAGAAATTTTGCATAACCGGTTGAAGACGGTACGCCGCTACTTAACAGACAACAAGCGCTTATCTGATGTGCTTGCGCAGGATAAAGCACAGAAATTGGAGCGGCTATCGGATTTGCAGGAACATGTGGCATATTTAGAAAAACATAAATATGCGTTGGAAAAAGAATGCGATGCGTTAGAACAAACGCTGGAAAATATGTTGCAGCATGCCGGAGAACGGATGAAAAAATTTACGTTTGATGAAGTGATTGCTGGTAAATGGATGCGGCAAGCGGCTCAATGGGAACAAGAAGACTTGCGGGCAAACTATTGGCAGATAGCGGAAAAACTTGCTGTTTTGCCCTGTGATGCCGTGGAACAAGCAGCTCTTGTGGAGTATTTGTATACCTCTGTACAACAATGGAGGCCTTCTTATGATTGCAATTTTATTATCAATATCCTGCTTTGCGTGACGCAGGGGTTTTTAACTATTTTTTCGGGCCCGCCTGGGATAGGGAAAACTTCTATATGCCATATTCTTGCCAACGTGTTGGGGTTGACACAAATTGCAGGCCGGCTGGAAAACACTTTGGAATCTTACTATGTTGAACGGTATATTCCGGTTTCAGTAGAACGGGGCTGGACATCCAAGCGGGATTTGATAGGGTATTACAACCCGCTGACAAAAACATTTGACGACAATGACCGCCGTTTTTATGATGGACTGCGGATTTTGGACTGTGAGCAGGCAATGGGAAGCTGCCATTTGCCGTATTTGGTATTGCTTGATGAGGCAAACCTCAGTCAAATGGAATACTATTGGGCTGATTTTATGGCGGCCTGTGACCAAAGCAGCGGTAGTACGGTTGGTTTTGGCGCTTCTTACCGTTTTTTACTGCCAGAAACGCTGCGTTTTGTAGCCACGATGAATCATGATTCTACAACCGAAGCGTTATCGCCGCGTTTGATCGACCGTTCGTGGGTCATCCGGCTTCCGGAAGGTGACGGAATACCAAAAGCTATGGATCCGCAGAAAAGAGCGGGGAAGCTGCTATCTTGGGAGGGTTTAAAGCAAGTGTTTATGCCGGATAACACGCTGGCACAGTGCGATATGGGCGGGGCAGAAGATATTTATCAGAAAATCTGTATGGTTTGCCGGCATACCAATTTAGCTCCCAGTATCCGTTCTGAACGTGCCATTCGCCGGTATTGGGCAGCGGCGCAGCGGTGGTTTGTACCAGATGCAAGGGGTAGAAATACAGCGTTAATTGCATTGGATTATGCAGTTGCACAGCGGATACTACCAAAAATAACGGGGGCAGGAGAAAAAACCCGTTTGTTACTCGAAGAATTGCAGAAAGTGTGTAGGCAGGAAAATTTGTGTGGTTCGGCAGGCAAGTTGGATGAAATTCTACAGCGCGGGCAGGAAGGGATGGGATATTATTCGTTTTTCTAAAAAGGGAGAATCATTAAAGAGGGATATCCATTTGATCCTTCGTCCGTTTGGCCGTGAGGAAGTCCATGTACCATTGGGGCCTGCGCATGATGGGAGTATGGAATACCGTGCAGCGGAGGAATACGGGGTGTTTGCCGGGCTTACTTATGAGGTGGTTTTGGATGTCGGAGGCCTGTCAAATGAAGTATCTGTGATGTGCGAACTGAACGGGACCCCGGTTGCATGTACCTGGGCAAACGGTATGCTGCAATTTGGCGGGAACCGTGCAAATGGCCGTTTATTTCTAGATTGTTATGGCTATGTGCAGCTTTTTTTTGCAGTCATATGCGAGAATGGGGAATCAATGGAAGCCTGTACGCCATATTTGCCAGTATTTTTATCAAAAGGAACTGATTGCCAAGCGGTATACGCGATGTTGGCATATGTCAATGCACAGTATGAAGATTTGCTGTATGAACCTGCGGGGCATGTACGCAGTCCTGCGGGTGTGCAGCAGGGGGAGCGTCGAAGTGCGTCTGTCTGTATTCCGCTTCTTGCACATATTGCAGGCATATTTGAAACAACGCTTCCGGCTTTTTTAGCTGGCAGCAAATATCGGCGCGGAAAACAGCAAACGGCTGGGGAGTTTGCAAAAATGCAAGCTGTATCAGAGGCTGAACTATGCTATATTGCCCAACATCCAGATCAGCTCCGTCCGGTTGTATATCCCACTGGCATCCGGTATGGCCGGCATTATTTTCAACCGTGCCGCACATTGGTTCCCAAGCATATCCAGTTGTATCACATATATGAAAATCGGATGGTTTTTGGATTTCTGCAGGCCGTTTATCTTACTGTATATCAAATGCGGCACAAAATTGCAGGACTCATCCAGCGCTTTCCGCGTATGGGAACTGCCGTTGGCGGTTCTCTTGGCCCGGGGCATTATTTTTACGGCGCTGTCAAAGAAGCATTGTGTATGCATTTGCAGCAATTAATCTGTTTGTCCACCCGGTTTGAATCCTTATATAGGATTTACCAAAACGCATGGGGCATTGTACCGCAGCCCCTCTGCACCCTTCCAGAACCCACGGCTGTATTCCTGTCAAGCCCACATTACCAATCTGTTTATCGGGCAATGGAGCGGTGGTTTTTATACGGCCGGCTGGATTTGACGCAGGAAGAACTCCTTTTATCTTTTTCAAAAATAGAATCGCTGTATGAATATTATATATTGGCTAAATTACATTCGTTTTTTATCCGCCGTGCGTTCCCATTATGGAAAAAAGAACGGTATATCTATTCGGTACCGCGGGGGAAATATTGCAACACTTGGTGCTGCAATACCTTTTATTACCGTTGTGCCCAAACAGAGGTGACCCTGTATTATCAACCGGTAATATCTTGCGGCGTAACATGTGGGGCCAATCAAATTGGGCTGTATCGAAACACTACCGTTTCGCTGCCGGGCGAGGGCTGGAAGGAACGGCGTGGCCGGTATTATGTACCGGATTTTCTTTTGAAAATTATCCAGCCGGATAAAACATTATATTTGATTTTGGATGCAAAATTCAGTACAGTATCCAATGTGAAAGCTTATGTGTTGGTGGATGCGGTATATAAATATTTGTTTTCTATCGGATTGCTACATTCTAACGATGTTCTTGCGGGGCTTTGTATAGTCAATGGGAAAATAGAGGCGGGCAGTGCCTCCAATCTGGTGAATATTCATGATATGAGGCTGCCGGGAGAACAGGATTTACCAAAAACATTGCTGCTGACTATGGCGGAGACGGGGGAAAATACCGAAGAATTGCACCAATCGCTGCTGGAACAAGTCATCGGCCCTTTTTTGGGTTCTGGAACAGGGGCTGCATTATGATAATTCGCATATTTCAAAAAAGTATGGTATAATAGCAAAAAACAGGTTATGGAAATAGGCAGGGTGAGGCGTGTGCGGACAGTTGGAATTATTTGCGAATACCATCCGTTTCATAACGGGCATTTATATCATTTGACGCAGGCGAAAAAAGAACTGCAATGTGAAGCAGCGGTTTGTGTTATGAGCGGGGCGTTTGTGCAGCGCGGGGAAGTTGCGTTATTTGATAAATGGGAACGGGCGCGGGCGGCTTTGGCTTACGGCGCTGATTTGGTGTTGGAATTGCCTGCTTATGTGGTATTGCAATCGGCAGGCCAGTTTGCGGATGGGGGGATACAACTGCTGGATGCTTTGGGCGTTGTAGATGCCGTTAGTTTTGGCAGTGAGTGCGGCGATTTGCAGTTGCTGCAAGATATTGCATCCGTGCTGGCAGAAGAACCAATGCCGTTTCAAACAGCGCTTAAAAATGCGCTGGGGAAAGGGATGGGATATCCTGCCGCACTTTGCCAAGCGTTTGAAACCTGCTGGCCGCAAAAAGATATCCGCGCGCTGCTATGCCCCAATAATTTGCTGGCGGCCAATTATTTAGCTGCATTGCAGCGGTTGGGAAGCCGCATGCTGCCGCATACGCTCAAACGGCAGGCGACGGGCCATCATGATATGGAGTTGAAAGGGACAATTGCAAGCGGGACAGCGATTCGCAGGGCATTGCTGCAAGGCAGGACTTGCCGGGATGTACTTCCGGGAAAAAGCGTTTATTCCTGCCAATACCGGATGGAGCGGCTGGAACCGCTGTTGCTGGGATATCTGCGTATAGTAGATGCAGCCCAGTTGGGGCAATTGCCGGGTATGGAACAAGGGCTTGCCAACCGGATGCTGCGTGCGGCGCGCCAGGCTGTTAGCTGGCCTGAGTATATTGCAGAGGCGGTGACAAAGCGGTATACGGCCAGCCGTATCCGCCGTTTGACAGCCGCTGCATTATTGGGGTTCCGCCTTGGCGCTAAGCTCGATTATGTTCGGATACTGGGATTGACACCGCGTGGTGCACAGTTGCTCCGTACGGCAAAACAGGTGTGCCCGTTTCCCATTATTACCAAAACGGCCGATGCATATTTACCGCAGGACAGCATGTTTTGGTATGATATCCGTGCTACCGATTTGGCTGCCCTGGCGTGTAGCGATACCCGGCGGCGGATTGCTGGAGCCGATTACCGGACGTCGCCGGTTTTTGTAAAAAATACGGAATCTATTTGAATCCTTTTTGCCTGTTCATTCGTTTTAAGGATTGTAACGCTGAAAATAGGGAGGGGGAGCATATTGGAAGCGTTTCAGGAACTTGTGGAAACCTATCAGAGCTTGCTGTTTTCCATATGCTTTAACCTAACGCAAGACTATTTTGAAGCGGAAAATATTACGCAGGATACGTTTGTCATATTTTACCGGACATACTATGGCAGGCCGCATACAAATGTAAAAAGTTTGCTGTGTACCATTGCCGCTAACCGCTGCAGGGATTATTTAAAAAGTAAATCAAGGCGGACGACGGTGCCTGCGCCTCCGGAGGACTTTGCAATGGTGGAAAGCAATCATACGGTGGAACAGGAAGTAGAGCAGCATCAGGCGGATGAGCTGCTGCGGAACCTGTGCCGGTCACTGGAGCAGCCTTATCGTTCGGTGAGCGAAGCGTATTATTTAAAGGGTTTTACCGCTTCAGAAATTGCCAAGCGGACCGGCGTGAATCAAAACACAGTCAAAACGCAGCTGCGCCGGGCGCGGAAGCAGATGCAGACTAAGTGGAAGGAGGTCTATGGGGATGGCAGAACATTATACTAAAAAAGAATGGCTGGCGTTTTTGCGGCATGAGGCGCCATCCTATGGCCAAATGTTGGAGCATTTAACCGGTTGCCCGCAGTGTATGAAAGAGTATACAGCGCTGCTGCAAGAATCGGTGCTCTTGACGCCGCCGCGTGGGATGAAAGAAGAAATTTTAGAGCAGGCGGCGCCGCAAAAAACAGTGGTTGCTATTTTACCGCAGGTAATGAAAGTATTGCTTTGTTCTTCGCTATCGCTGGCCGTGTGGATTGGTTCCAGCTATTTGGTGGCGCCGGGGGCAGTATCGCAGGCGGCGCATGAACAAATCCGCCGCCAGGTTGAACAGATTGACAGGCAGGTGCAAAAGGACCAGCAGCGGGCAGTCCGCGGCCATGTTTTGCATTGGGATTGGAAAGACCTGTGGAAAGGAATGGGAGGTCGTTGATGATGAAAAAAAGTTCGTTTTGGGTTGTTGTATTTTCGTTTTTGCCAGGGCTCGGGCATATGTATTTGGGATTTACCGGCCGCGGTGTAGCGATTATGTCTACTTTTTTTGCAATATGGGCGTTTTCATATCTGTTTTCAGGTATCCCGTTCGCATTTTTGTTGCCGGTTTTGTGGTGCTATGCCATTTTTGATGCGGTAAAAATTAACCATGCGGCTGGACAGGGCGTACAGGACGATTTTTGGATTTACCGCAATTATAGCTTTTCTGGAAAGCCGGCCTTTTTTAACGGAAATGCAAAACTCATTGGCTGGGTATTGGTGTTTATTGGTGCGGCTTATATTTATAAAGGTATTTTGACACCCGTACTATATGATTTATTTGGCGATAATGAGGTGGTGCAGCGGCTCATTTATAATTTCCCAAATTTAGTAATTAGTTTTGCCGTTATTTATCTGGGTATCCGTATGCTTCGGCTGCCGGGAACAGGGATTCGCCAGGAAGGACGTACAAAGGAGGAAGAAAACTGATGCAAGTACGGCGGGTTGGTACGTTTACCACAGGTATTGCGCTGATAGCCTTTGGCATTTTGCTTGGGATTTCAGCATTTGTAAAAACGTTTGATCTTACAATTATCTTTAAACTCTGGCCGTTTGTAGTATTGTCCTTTGGAATAGAGGTATTGGTATTCGCTTTTACCAATCGGGAAGAAAAGTTCCGGTATGACGGTGCCAGTATTTTTCTGTTGGTGTTTGTAGTGCTTTCTTCTATGGGGATGGCTGTGGTTGAGCGGGTGCTGCAAATGGTGCAATACGGGATAATCCGGTAAAGTCCCCCCTTCCTTCTGAGGAAGGGGGTTTTGCTTTTTGAGGGAATCTGTGGTATAATACAAAACGGAAAGAATGGTTTGGGGAAGGGACAGGGCTATGTTTTGCATTTTTGATTTGGATGGGACGTTGATTGATTCCCTGGGCGATTTGGCGGCCTCTTGTAATGCAGTGCTGCAAGCGCGCGGCCTGCCAGCGCATCCAGAGGAGGCATACCGGTATTTTGTGGGAGACGGGGTAGCAAAGCTGATAGAGCGAATGCTGCCGCCGGAAGAGCGTACCTGGGATATATGCAATGCCTGCCGGCAGGCATTTGACCGGTATTATCAAGGCCATTGCCTGGATAAAACGAAACCGTATCCGGGTATCGTCCCTTTACTGGACAATCTTTGTGCAGCGGGAGTAAAAACGGCGGTACTGTCAAATAAGCCAAATGCATTTGTCAATCAAATTTGCAGGGCGCTTTTCGGAAATTCCCGTTTTGACTTTGTATTTGGACAGCGGGATGGCGTTCCCAATAAACCCGATCCGGCTGGTATTGAACAGCTTATGAAGCTTTCTGGGGCAACGCCGCAAGAGACGGTGATGTTAGGGGACTCTGGAATGGATATGGAAGCTGCCAAGCGCGCAGGTGTATATGGAATTGGCATTGCCTGGGGGTTCCGCAGTGCAGATGAACTGAAGGCAGCAGGCGCTTCAGAAATTGTGCAGTCGCCGGAACTGTTGCAGGTACGCCTGCTGGCAAGGATAAATAAAAAGGAGAGTTGATATGCTTTATACTGCATCATTTCATAAACTGATTGATATATTTCGGAAAATGCCGGGGGTAGGGCATAAATCCGCTGTCCGGTTGGCATATTATATCCTGTCGTTGTCTGATGAAGAGATAGACGACGTGGTACAGTCTATTTTAGACGCAAAGTCGAAAATTACCTATTGTTCCATATGCCAGAATATGACGGAAAGCGACCCGTGTGAAATTTGTTCTGACCCGCGGCGCGATCAAAGCACGATTTGCGTGATGGAACAGCCGCGGGATGTTGTGGCGTTGGAAAAAACACGCGAATATGAAGGGGTGTATCATGTGCTGCATGGTTCCATTTCGCCAATGGATGGGATAGGGCCGGAGGATTTGAGAATTAAGGAATTGCTGAGCCGTGTCCAAGGCGGGACAGTAAAAGAGGTAATTATGGCCAACAATCCCAGTATTGAAGGGGAGGCTACGGCTATGTACCTCTCAAAACTGCTAAAGCCTTTTGGCGTCAAGGTAACGCGCATTGCATATGGTATCCCAGTGGGCGGCGATTTGGAATATGCCGATCAGGTAACTTTGGCAAAGGCGCTGGAAGGACGCCGGGAAATCTAAACATAAACCGTATTCTTGCCTCATAGACTGTAAAGGATGACAGCTGGAAAGAGAGGTGGAATGTTGTGTGGGAAATATTGCCGTCATGGAACTAGAAGGTGGGGACGGCCGTTGGTTTTCGGCGGTGAAACGGGTGGAGTGCCAGATATTTGGCGTACCAGCGCTGTGTCTTCGGGTATTGCACGGCAGTCGGTGCCTTCGTACTGTACCTCGGATTTTGAAAAGGGAGCAGATATCTGCGCTGGCAGTAAGAGGGCCATTCCCGGAAGGGCTTTTGGAACGGCTGCGTGCCTGCAACTGTACCTTGTATGATGGGAAACGGCTGTTATACCGTCTTTATCCGCGTATTTTGCATGACCTGGCAAAAACGCGGGGGCTCTGTATAGAACAAGCTGTATTTGCCGTTTATGCCGATACGCTGGACACCGATGTGCGGCAGATGGTATTGGATACGGCGGCGCAAGCGCGGTTTGTCACGTTGATAACCCCAGACCCAGATGCGGATGTTTTTTCAGAGCATGTGCTGGAACAGACAGGGCTTGCGCTGGTAAGGGCAGATGGGGGGATACAGGCAGATATTGCTTTGGTTGCAGGAAAAGAATATCAGCCCGGGACTTTTACCATCAATTTTTCCAGTATGCAAATTCCCGGCGCCATCGGTAACCTGACTTTGGCTATACCGGGGTTCCCGGCGGTTGGATTGGCAGAGGCAGAGGCTGTTTTTACCGAATATCCGGTTCTATGGAAACAATATGAACGAACTGTAAAAATTATCGCTTTTTGTTGACAACTTGTTTGCATTTGTTTATAATAATAACTTATAATAAGCCCCGCAGTGAAAAACTGGAATATAGGGCGCAGGATGAGGGAGTGTCGCTGGAATATGGCAAATACAAAACAAATCGTATTGACACCGGACGGATTGAAGAAACTTGAAGATGAATTGGAATATTTGAAAGTGCAGAAGCGCAAAGAAGTTGCAGAAAAAATTAAACAGGCGCGGGATTTTGGCGATTTGTCAGAAAATGCAGAATATGATGCGGCAAAAGATGAACAGGCCAAAATGGAACTGCGCATTGTCGAAATTGAAAACATGTTAAAAAATGCGCGTGTGGTGGATGAATCAGATGTCGATGTCAACGCCATTGGAATTTGCGCGCGGGTCAAAGTGCTGGATATGGAGTTTGACGAAGAGGAAGAATATGTCATTGTAGGGTCAACCGAAGCAGATCCGGGCAACAACAAGATTTCTGATGAATCCCCAATTGGTATGGCGCTGATGGGCCATAAAGTTGGCGATGTGGTGGATATTGAAACGCCGGGGGGGCAGATTCAATATAAGGTATTGGAAATCAACAGATAAAACCAAGTGTTGGAGGGTACACAATGGATGGACAGACAGATATAAATGAAATTTTAAAAATACGCCGTGAGAAGCTGAAAGAATTACAGGATGCGGGTATGGACCCATATGCGGTAACAACGTATGATAGGAAGAATACCTCGCGGGAAATATTGGAGCATTTTGACCGGATGGAAGGAAGCGCTGTATCCATTGCAGGGCGTTTGATGAGCAAACGGGTGATGGGCAAAGCTTCTTTTTCCGATGTCTCTGACCGTGAAGGGAAGATTCAGGTATATGTCCGCCGGGATGATGTGGGAGAGGAACCCTATAAGCAATATAAAAGATATGATATTGGTGATATTGTCGGTGTGAAGGGGACGGTATTCCGTACAGCAAAGGGTGAAATTTCCATCCATGCAACGGAAGTTCAATTGTTGTCTAAGTCCCTGCAGCCTCTGCCTGAAAAATGGCACGGTTTGACCAATGTGGATCTGCGTTACCGGCAGCGGTATGTGGATTTGATAATCAATCCGGAGGTTAAACAGACTTTTATTTTGCGCAGCCAGATTATCAAAGCCATTCGGGCATTTTTGGATGCTCGCGGGTATATTGAGGTAGAAACGCCAATTTTAAATACCATCCCCGGGGGAGCAGCGGCGCGGCCGTTTATTACCCATCACAATACGTTGGATATTGATATGTATTTACGGATTGCAACTGAACTGCATTTAAAGCGCCTGATTGTCGGCGGGCTGGAACGGGTATATGAAATGGGCCGCATTTTCCGTAATGAGGGCATGAGCATTAAGCATAACCCAGAGTTTACCACCATTGAACTATACGAGGCGTATACCGATTACCATGGGATGATGGAGCTGGCAGAGGCAATGATTTCTGGTGTCGCACAGCAGGTACTGGGAACGGCGGTTATAACTTATCAGGGGGAAGAAATTGACCTGTCGCCCGGCTGGAACCGGATGACGATGATTGATGCGGTAAAAGAATACACAGGTGTGGATTTTAATACCATTGAGACGGATGCAGATGCACTGGCTGCTGTCAAGTCAATGGGCATTGAGGTAGAAGGTGAAAAAACGCGCGGTGAGCTGATTAATCTGGCATTTGAAGAAAAAGTAGAAGAAAATTTGGTGCAGCCCACTTTCATTATGGATTATCCAGTGGAAGTTTCTCCGCTGGCTAAGCGCAAGGCGGACGATCCGCGTTTGACAGAGCGGTTTGAGATATTTATTACACGCCGCGAAATGGGCAACGCTTTTACGGAACTCAATGACCCCATAGACCAGCGGGAACGTTTTATCAAACAGGTAGAGGCGCGGGAAAAAGGTGATGAAGAAGCCAATATGATGGACGAGGATTTTTTGAATGCCCTGGAATATGGTATGCCGCCAACAGGCGGGTTGGGCATTGGAATCGACCGGTTGGTCATGCTTTTGACCGATTCCTATTCTATTCGTGACGTACTGCTTTTCCCCACCATGAAGCCAATTGAACGGGGTTAATTTATCATTTGCGTAAAAAATAATCTATAAAAAACAAAAAAGAATTGCCATTTTGGGCGGCCCTCATAAAACAGCATAAGATTGTTTTCGAGAAACGGCGTAGCTTCGGCTATGCCGTTTCACCGTTTTGCAGGTCATTCAGCAAAGACGCAGGAAGTATTCCCACAAGGTCGTAGGAAATATCAATCTGCTGTTCCCTATATCCCTTTGACTTGTCCGGCGCGTGGACGTACACTGCCTTTACCATGTCGTTGAGTATAGCGGGCGTTAATTCGTCTAAATCCAGATACTTCCGCACCTTGCCGATAAACCTGTCAATGTTTTCTGCCTGTTCCTCTTGTTTTGTAATTTCTTCATTCAATCGCAACAGCTTTTCCCGCAGTTCTTCCTGCTCCTGTTCGTAATCGTCAGAGAGCATTTGAAATCTGCTATCAGATAATTTCCCGTTGGCGTTGTCCTCGTAAATACGCTTGAATAATCGGTCAAGTTCTTCTATCCGTCGTTCCGCTTGTGTAAGTTGCCGCCGCTTTGCTGCAAGTTCCCTTTTCGCTTCGGCTTTCTGTTTCGCGCCCATAGCTTTTCGGAATTGTTCTTCGTGGTTAGCGACACAGGCAATCGTCATTCTCATGTGGGCGAGTACGCCCTGTTCCAACACAACGGCGCGGATAAAATGCGTCGGGCAAACTTCTTTCCCTTTCAGTCTTGAAGTAGAGCAGACAAAATGGTCTTGCCTTGCTTCAAAGTTCTTGCTTGTGCAGTAATACAGTTTTTCACCGCAATCAGCACAGCGCACGATACCGGAAAACATATTTGTTTTTCCTGTCCTCGTCGGGCGGCGCTTGTTTTTTCGTAAACCCTGCACCAGTTCCCAAGTGTCAGCGTCAATAATCGCTTCATGGGTATTTTCAAACACTAGCCATTTTTCTTCGGGATTGTAGCAAGTCTTTTTACTTTTGTAGGACTGTTTGTAGGTTTTGAAGTTTACCGTATGCCCTTTATACTCCGGACGCTCCAAAATGCCTGAAACGGTTTTTTGATCCCAACCATAGGGATTATTGGGCAACGGATTTTGTGTTGCTCTGCCTATCTGCTGAAAATGGATAGTCGGCGTTATGACTTTATCCTCTTTCAGAATACGGGCAATCTTCGATGGCCCGTATCCGTCCAGACAAAGGGCGAATATCCGTTTGACTGCTTCGGCAGCTTCAGGGTCGATAATCCACCGCTTCTTATTGTCCGGGTCTTTCCTGTACCCATAGGGCGGGTTTGTGCAGAGGTGTTCCCCCGCTTCTCCTTTGGATTTCATCACCGCGCGTATCTTCTTGCTTGTATCTTTTGCATACCATTCGTTGATGATGTTCAAAAACGGTGTGAAGTCGCTGTCCTGCTGGTTTGCGCTGTCTATGCCGTTGTTGATAGCGATAAACCGCACTCCCTTTTCTTTGAACATGACTTCGGTATAAAAACCGACTTTCAGATAATCACGCCCAAAGCGGCTCATGTCCTTTACGATAACTGCACTCACATTTCCGGCTTACACCTCCGCAATCATGGCTTGGAAGCCCTCACGCTCAAAAGTTGTTCCGCTTACTCCGTCATCTGTGAAGTGCCGGATAGGGGAATAGCCGTTTTTATGGGCGTAGCTTTCAAGAAGCTGTTTCTGATTTTTGATACTGTTGCTCTCGCCTATGAGTTCATCATCTCGGCTTAAACGCTCGTACAAGGCTGTGAACTTCATAGTCTGTGTTGCTGTCCTCATGCTCTGCACCTCACTTTCTGCGGCTTTATTTCCTCTGTCCTTAACAGATTAACCCTTTAAAACAGCTCCTTTGTTTCTTGGCCGGCGCGGTACTGGAGCTGTTTCTAGGGCCTCTGGGCCTGTTGCAGTT
>CALGRC010000075.1 GCA_937959315.1 uncultured Clostridia bacterium
CAAATCCCCGTTTGATATTGTCCATCGAAGTCGCATACCACCAGCGCAGGTAGCCCTCCGCGTCAAACCCGGAGCCCGGCACCACTGCAACCAGCTGCTTCTCTAGAAATAGATGTGCAAAATCATCCGAACTGGTAATAACATGCCCGTACAATTCCCGGCCAATAACCGGTTTGATGTTCATCATCACATAAAAAGCACCGTGCGGCTTTAAGCAGGATACCCCATCTATAGAATTGATACGCTCTACCATATAGTCGCGGCGCTCTTTGAAGGCTGCCTTCATTGTGGCCACCTCGTCCTGCGGGCCTTCCAGCGCCGCAGTCGCAGCAACCTGTGCAATGGAATTGGGGTTGGATGTTGCATGGCTCTGCACATTGCCCATTGCCTTGGCAATCTCTGGGGCAGACGCCGTATATCCAATCCGCCAGCCAGTCATGGAATAGGTTTTGGACACGCCATTGACAATGATAGTCCGTTTTTTGATTTCCTCGCCAAAGCTCGCAATGCTCACCGGCGTACCCTCATAGGTCAAATGCTCATAGATTTCATCCGACACCACATATAAATCCCGCTCTACCGCCAAATCGGCAATGGCCTTGAGCTCATCAGCGGTGTAAACCATCCCGGTTGGATTGCTGGGGCTGTTGATAACAATGGCCCGCGTTTTGGGAGTAATGGCCGCCTTGAGGTCGTCAATGCTGAATTTAAAATCATTTTCCTCTGTGGTTTCCAGCGCAACCGGCACGCCAAAATTGATTTTGACCATTTCCGGATAGCTCACCCAAAAAGGCGCAGGAATGACCACCTCATCCCCCGGGTTTAAAATTGCCCCGAACACGTTGACCAGGGAATGCTTGGCGCCGTTGCTGATGACAATTTGGTTTGGTTCATAATCCAAACCATTGTCACGCTTGAACTTTTTGCAAACCGCTTTTTTCAAAGCCACAGTGCCCGATGCCGGTGTATATTTGGTAAAACCGTCGTTGATGGCCTGAATTGCCGCGTCCTTTATATACTGCGGCGTGTCAAAATCCGGCTCGCCTGCGCCAAACCCCACAACATCCATGCCGTCTGCCTTCATTTGCTTAAATTTCGCGTCAATCGCCAATGTTGGCGACGATGCAATCCCCTGGAACCTGTCCGAAATATACATACCTTCACTGCCTCCATTTTGAAATTAAAACAACTGGTAAATTTCATTTTTTTATATCAACATGAATCATTATACGCCTACAGCAAAAAAAATGCAAGTTATTTTTACTATATTATTCATATTTGTGGAAAAGTGCCAACCAATTCCCATATCCATGGCGCCGCATGGCGCCAAATAACAAATCCAGCTTGCCGCAGTCGGTTACATCGCGCGGATAATCGTCAATCCCATCAAAATCCGCGCCAATCCCCACAGCATTTTCCCCGCCCAATGACAAAAAATGGTCAATATGGCGCAGCATATCGTCTACATCTGCCGTAATGCCGCCGTTTAAAAACAAGGGGCATAGGTTGAGCCCCGCTACGCCGCCGCACTGTACAATGGCGCGAAACTGATCGTCTGTCAAATTGCGCGGATGGCCAGCCACCGCCCGCGCATTGGAGTGGGTCGCCACAACCGGCAGCGAGGACCCCTCCATGATATCCCAAAAACCCGCTTCCGAGCAATGGGATACATCTATTACAATCTTTTTTTGGTTGATACGTGCCAAAGCCTCCTGTCCCAGCGCAGTCAAACCGCTTTGGTTATTTGCTATGCCGCCGCACAGCAGATTATCCTGGTTCCAAGTCAAACTCATCACCCGTGCGCCCGCTTCATAAAAAGCGTCGATATCATCCAGTGAGAAATCTGGCGCATTTCCCAAACCTTCGATCGACGACATACAGGATACCATGCCTGTATTCCCAGCCAAATCCCGGTATCCTTCTGCAAAACAGGCAAAGGAACAGCGTCCTGCCTGTATATGGATGGTATGTAAATACTGCAGCATATCGCCGCGTGTCAAATTTCCTTCATTGAATACAGCAAACACCTGTGCTGCCGTTTCATACTGCGAAAGCCGCTGTAAATCCACGTCAAAGGCATTCCGCTCCAAACTGCCGTCCACTCCCACTTTCAGAATGGTATCGCAATGCGTGTCAAAATAAGGCATCTGATTCCTCCATTCCCGTTGCGTCAAACGCATTTTTTAAAACATGGATCTTTTCGGTCAAAAACCCGTTTTGCCGCACCCGCCCGTACACCTCCACGATATCAAACCGGATATCGGCTTCTATGGTATGATATGCCAAATAGTGCCGCGCCGCGCCAATTAATTTTTCCCGTTTATGAAAATTTACCGCTTCGCTGGCTAAGCCAAAACCCGTATTTTTACGGGTTTTCACCTCTACAAAACACAGGCATTCCCCATCATAAGCGATGATATCGATTTCCCCCTGCCGGGTACGGTAATTACGCTCTACCAACGTATAGCCCTGCTTTTGCAAATACGCCGCTGCCGCGTCTTCGCCCAGCCGCCCAATGGAGGTCGGATTCATCGTATATACTCCTTTACCCCGCGAAAAGTCAGCCGATGAATGGGGCTGGGGCCATATGCCGCGATCGCCTGCTTGTGCTCTTTGGTTGGATAGCCCTTATGTTTGGCAAAGCCGTACTGCGGGTAAACGGCGTCCATTTGGGTAATGTACCGGTCCCGCGCCACCTTTGCCAAAATAGACGCCGCCGCAATGGACTGGCTGCGCGCGTCCCCTTTAACAATGGTCTCATATGGATAGGCGAGGCCAACCGCACGGTTGCCGTCAACCAGCGCAAATTCAGGCTTTTGCTCCAGCGCGTCCAGCGCAAGCCCAAACGCCTGGATGGCAGCGTTTAAAATATTAATACGGTCAATCTCTTTTTCATCCACGCTGGCCACTGCCCAGCAAAGGGCAGACGCCTTAATTTGTTCTGCCAACTGCTCCCGCTTTTTTTCCGACAGTTTTTTGGAATCGTCAACGCCTGGCAATACCACGCCCGGCCGGAATATCACAGCCGCGGCATATACTGCCCCCGCCAGCGGCCCGCGGCCCGCTTCATCTACACCAGCCACCAGACGGTACCCCATATCCCAATATTTTTGTTCAAATGCCAGCATATTTTCTTCCATATATCTCTTTGCACCATCCTATTAAAAAAGCGGCTTTCCGCAGCTTATTTTCCCACCGGTTCATCCGGCCATTCCAATGTCAGCCTACCGAGCCGCGCAGCACGGAACTCATCCAGCAGGACATTGGCCGCCCGCAATGTGTCAATTTCACCGCCAGAGACAACAAAGCCGCGCTTTTTCCCCAGAAGTTCCAGCAGGGAATACCCAGATACATTTTCTATCTCCGTCATTTTATACCGCTGTTCCAACGCTTTTGGATACTGTTCCGCCAAAAACTCCAGTAAATGGCAGGCGAGTTCTTCCACATCCAAAATTTCATCTTTAATGGCGCCAGTATAAGCTAATTTTAGCCCCACCGCCGGATCTTCAAATTTGGGCCACAAAATACCCGGCGTATCCAGTAGGTCAAACCCATTGCCGAGCCGGATCCACTGCTTGCCGGTCGTAACACCCGGACGGTCGCCCGTTTTTGCACTTTTTTTACCAGACAGCGCATTCATCAGCGACGATTTTCCCACATTGGGAACCCCGACCATCATCAGTTTTACAGATTTTCCTACCATACCGCGTTCCTTTTGCCGCGCAATTTTGCCAGCAAGTATCTGGCGGCACTTAGAAAACACTTCCTGTGCCTGCCTGGCGTTGGTTGCACAAACGCACATTGCCGGTATTCCCTGAGATATAAAATAGGCCTCCCAGGCACGGTTGGCCTCCGGATCAGCAATGTCTGCCTTATTCAGCAAAAGCAAACGGGGTTTTTCCCCTATCAATGTATCTATCTGCGGATTGCGGCTGGAAAGTGGCAGGCGGGCATCCACCAGCTCCACCACCAAATCGACCAATTTGATATGCTCTTCTATCAACCGCCTTGTTTTGGCCATATGGCCAGGAAACCACTGTATATTCATCGCTTAATGCAGCGGCCCGAAATCCTGAAGGGGCAGCAGACGGAAGAGCGCATGGCCAATCACATTTTTCACCGGCACCGCACCAACCGTCGCGTCGCGGCTGTCACGGCTGTTGTTGCGGTTATCCCCCATCACAAAGATATGGTCTTCCGGTACGGTAAACGGATATTGCATAGACCCAGCAGACAAAAGCGGCTCTTTGATATAATCTTCCTGCAACTCCACGCCATCCACCGTAACCGTATGGGTCCTGGCATTGATGTCAATCACCTGGCCCTCTGTTGCAATGACACGTTTGACATAGGGGGTTTTCATGCTGTTGGGCGGCCGGAAAATGACAATATCTCCAACCTCAGGCTCATACATAAACCGGTTGACATATAGGGTATCGCCGTGGTGCAGGGTCGGCTGCATAGACGGACCGTCCACCCGCACCAGCGTAAATACAAACGTGCGGATGATAAGATCGGAAGAGCACACGTCAGAACTCCAGTCACAACACCACA
>CALGRC010000076.1 GCA_937959315.1 uncultured Clostridia bacterium
GTCCCGCTCGGCGATGTCCTCATACAGCAATATTTGATGAAAGTTTATGACAATAATGAGGATAATTTTTATCTGTATACACAGGCCGATATGCTGGACGAACTCAATCAAATGACTAGTATTATGGCAGTCGTTTTAGTGGGCATTGCAGCAATATCCCTATTGGTCGGCGGCATTGGGATTATGAATATCATGCTAGTTTCCCTCACAGAGCGTACAAGGGAAATTGGTATCCGTAAATCCCTGGGCGCAACCCCGTGGGACATTATGAGCCAGTTTGTCGTGGAAGCTATCACTACCAGTTCTATCGGCGGACTTTTGGGAATAATCATCGGCATTTTATTATCCTCTGCTGTGGTCATATTCGGATTACCAGTGGCACTTTCTATGCCTGCTATCCTCATCGCCTTTAGTGTATCAGCCGGTATTGGCGTAGCGTTTGGCTATTTCCCTGCCAAAAAAGCAGCGCGTATGAACCCAATTGACGCACTGCGGTTTGATTAATTTTTAGAAAGGAATCCCATTATGAAAAAAATCATTTCTATTATGCTGTCAGCCATACTCCTATGCACTTTTATGACAGGCGCATTGGCCGATGGCAGTTATAATACTTCATATCCGCTGCTTGCAGCATTAAATATTTTAAATGGCGACCCAAATGGGAATCTACGGCTGGAAGAGCCCATAACCCGTGCAGAGTTTTCTAAAGTTGCCGTAGCAGCATCCCCATACCGCAACGCTGTAGCAAAAAATCTCACTATATCCCCATTTTCCGATGTTTCTTATACACATTGGGCAGCGCCGTATATTCAAACGGCACTGGAACACGGACTTATGAGAGGATATCTTGACGCAACATTTCAGCCAAATGCCGGCGTTCTGCTGGAAGAGGCTGTAACTGTTGCGCTGCGGCTGTTGGGATATGACGATTCCGATTTTGGGGATTCCTGGCCATACAGCCAGTTGGGGTTGGCGGGTAATCTTGGCCTGACGGTTGGGATTGAAAAATCCGCTGGGCAGGCACTGACACGAGGAGATACTGCTGCCCTTTTTGACCGTCTACTTTATACGCAGCCTAAAGATAGCGCCCAGGCAAATGAAAAATATCTGCAAACATTTGATATGCAGCTAATCGAAAATACTGTGTTGCTTGCATCAAATATGCAAGACCCCAGCATCGCAGCCGGTACTGTTTTTACTTCCAGCGGGACCTTTAAAACAGGTTCTATCGCACCGGAAGATATTGGAAGGCGCGGCGATTTGATTGTACAGAGCGACAATTCTATCCTTTTATTTTTGCCTTATTTACAAACAAAGGAAACCCATACCATAACAGCTATTATTGGTACTGACCTTCTGCTTGATGATAAAGGGCTTGCAAATATCGACGCCCAGCTTCCTGTCTATTACCAATCAAAAACCATATGCTACCAAGACGTATCACAATATGCCCAATATGGCGGTACTTTTGATATATACCGTAATGCAAACGATACCATAGAATATGCCGTATTGTTAAACAACCATACAGAGCAAAACAGCTTAGAGCGGTATGTCATATATTCTGCTCTAGGGGATGCTGTCATTGCATACCGCAACGGCAGCTCTGAACAACTGAAAATTGACGAAAACACGACTGCATATAACGGAACGCAAGCAACAACATATGGGGCTCTTAAAAGCAATCTGGAGATGGGCGATATCTTATATGCCAAACGTGACAATTCTGGGAAAATTGCCTCTGTCAGTTTTGAAAAAGGGGCTATGCTCGGACCGGTTACCGTCCGTTCTGCCGGGCTGGATGCCCTATTTAACGGTGCGGCAAAGACGGCAGAAATTTTACGAAACGGGCAAAAGGCTTCTGCATTGCAGGTGAATGATGTCGCTTACTATTCGGCAGATTTAAACATGATTTTAGCCTATGATAAAAAAGTGACTGGCGTATATGAGAATGCATTGCCGAATAAAGACATGCCGACAGAAATTATCTTATCCGGCACTACCTATCCTATTGAAAGCTTGGCAGCCTTCCAGGCGCTTTCTTCGAGCGGCTCCCTGCAATACGGCGACACCATCACCCTTTATCTTGGAAAAAACGGGGAAATTGCGGATGTTGCCTCCCCTGCCGCCAACATGACCGGGTATTTGTTAGAAAGCATCAACAATGAATTTATCAACTTAGACGGTGAAAAATACAGCGCATACGAAAATATTGTCATTTTGCCAGACGGCAGTAAGCAAACGTATACTTCTGACAGCAGCTATGCAGAATATGTCAATTCCATTGTAACCGTCACAGTGCAAGACGGAAAGGCCCGCCTGACCCGTTCTGGCGCAGGCAGCGATTTATCCGGTAAAGTAGATGCCTCTAGTATGCGGATTGGCAATCATCGCGTTGCAGGGAATATACAGATTTTAGATATCGCTGCCACTGGCAAAGACCAGGACTGTGCTTATACACGCACTTATATGCAGCGTCTAGACGGAATCAATTTACGCAGCAGCCAAATTTTATACAGCGCAGCCAATGCCAATGGCGAGCTCAGCGCCTTGATTTTGTACAATGTAACCGGAGATGCAGGGAAATACGGAATCATGATGGAAGCGGAAAATACGGTACTACAAATGTATGCAAGCGGTACGTATACCTATGATATTGGCG
>CALGRC010000077.1 GCA_937959315.1 uncultured Clostridia bacterium
ATGGTACGCTGGTCAGCCATATTGTCAACCGTACCGGGGACGGTATGTGCCCGCTGGAAGCGGCGGTGTGGGACATTGACGACCCGGCGGCCGGGGTGGCTGCTGTAGAGCAAAAAGTGGCGGAATTGATGAAAAACAAGTAAAACGCTGTACGGCAGTTGTGCCGTACAGCGTTTTTGTATTACAGGATAATACAAATCAACCCGCCCGATCCTTCGTTGATGATTTTCTGCAATGTCTCCTGCAGCTTGTATTGCGCATCTTCTGGCATACGGTACAGCTTGTTGTGCAGGCCCTCGTTTACCAGCTCATGCAGCGATTTTCCAAAAATGTTGGATTCCCAAATCTGTTTGGGGTCGGTTTCAAATTCCTTGAGCAGGTATTGTACCAGTTCTTCCGATTGCTTTTCTGTCCCCACAATGGGGCTGACCTCTGTTTCAATATCCGCGCGGATCATGTGGATGGAAGGTGCGCTGGCCCGCAGCCGTACGCCAAACCGGTTGCCCTGCTTGACGATTTCCGGTTCTTCGAGTGAAAGCTCGTCAATGGTGGGGGAAACAATGCCATAGCCGGTGGCGGTCACCTCTTTGAGCGCATAGGCGACCTTGTCGTACTCTTTCTTAACAGCGGCCAGTTCGGTCATAAGCGACATGAGCTTATCCCGGCCGTCAATTTCAAAGCCGGAAGTCTCCCCAAGGATTTTATAAAACAGGTTGTCGTCTGTGGTGATTTCCAAAAGTACGGTGCCTTCGCCTAAATTGATATTGGAAATGTCGATGGTTTTCACATTTTCATATTCTTTGATTTTTTCCATGACCGCTTTGGTTTCCCGAATGCGGTATACATCCTGGATGGAGGCCAGTACCTGGTCGTACAGGCCGTTTTTCAGCCAGTGGCTGGCGTCCAGGACTTCAATCCAGTCGGGGATATTGATAGCGATTTCCTTGAGCGGGAATTCAAAGAGGATTTGTTCAATAATCGTGTTGATATCTTCCGCTTCCAAATCGAGGCAGTTAACCGGCATGACGGTAACGCCATGCTTTTGTTCAATTTCTGCCTTTACCGTCTGTGCCCGTTCGCTTTTGGGATTGGTGGTATTCAGCAGCACAATGAATGGTTTGTTGATTTGCTGCAATTCATGAATCACGCGTGTTTCTGCGTCAATGTAATCTTCGCGTGCAAGGTCGGTGATGGAACCATCGGTGGTGACTACCAGCCCGATGGTAGAGTGGTCGGTGATGACCTTTTTGGTGCCAATTTCTGCGGCCTGCGCAAACGGGATTTCTTGGTCATACCAGGGGGTTTTCACCATACGCGGCGCGTCGTTTTCGATGTGTCCCAGGGCAGAGTCAACAATATAGCCAACGCAGTCAATCATGCGTACTTTGAAATTGGCCTGGTCGGAAAGGGAAATTTCCACCGCTTCGTTTGGGATAAATTTTGGTTCGGTGGTCATGATGGTTTTCCCGGCGGCGCTTTGCGGCAGTTCGTCTTTGGCGCGTTCCCGTTTGAAGGCGTTGTCAATATGGGGGATGACCAGCAAATCCATGAATTTTTTGATAAATGTCGATTTTCCCGTCCGCACCGGCCCCACCACGCCGATATAGATATCGCCGTTTGTCCGCTCTGCGATATCCTGATATATATTATACCCTTCCATCCGTTGCTCCTCCTTTTACTCGGTACATGTTTTATTACAGTATATTGGGGGCAGGATGGGATTATGACAGCAGATGAAAAATTCCTGACAAGCGTTTGTATATCTGTTGGTATTAGAAAAACTCTAAAAAATTTTGTCATCCAAAAATAAAATTCTTTTGTCATCACAAAAATTTTTGCACTTGCCGCCAATCATATGGATAGGAATTGCAAATACTATGAAAAATAGTTTGAAAATATCATTTTGTAGTATATAAAATATATACTGTGCATACTTTATAACTTGCCGGTGTCCCGATATAATAAAACTATAACTAACAATTGGTGTGCATAGATTAGGCAAGGAGTGGTGACGTTGTTGGATTTGGAATATACCAGAGACCGGATTCATCAATATCGGCGGGAAAATAATCTGACACAAGCTGCATTTGCCGAACTTTTGGGAATCAGTTTGAACCATGCGGGCGCGTTGGAGCGCGGCGACCGGGAACCAAGCCTGCATATGTTTTTCAAGCTGGCAGACCAGCTGGGAATTACGGCGGATGAATTGGCAGGCAATTCGCTTTCAAAGTCTGCGCTGCCGGAGGAGCTGCAAAATGCCAGCGAAAAGGAATGGGATACGGCGCTGCAAATTCTGCATGCTTTGGCGCGGTATCTGCGTACGAAATAAATGGCCACATGACCTTTCACTGGGCCTGTATCTGTTAAATTTGACCGAAAAATGAAAGAGGGCTGGGTGACGATAGCAGGGTATCCAGTATGGCCATGTGGTCATGTTTTTTGAATGAAAAATCCGCCGGTTTTTGCCGGCGGATTTTTATGTGGGGTTATTTCCTTGTTGTCCACATGCCGTTTGTAAAGTCGGGAATGGCGACCGGCATGTTGCCTGTTGCAATGGATTGTTCGGATAATGCGGTAATGCACATCCAGCTTGCCGCGTCATATACGTCAATCGGGCAGGGGCGGTTTTCCAAAATGCAGTCGAAAAAGTCGTTGTAGACCAGCCAATCCATGCCGTCATGGGTGCCCTGCACCCCTTCTTCTAAATATTTCTTCCAAATGGGATGTTCGTATTCTTCCATATATTTTTTGGCATTGTCCCATTGCGGGGTCCAGTCGGCGTCAAATTGGTTGTGCTGCTTGTCTAAAAATACCGAGTTTGTCACTTCTTCATACAGCCCTTTGGTGCCGCGTACCGTCAGGCCGCGGCTGTAATAGCGCGGAAGGGTGGTGTCAAGCGTCAGGGTGATGGTTTGCCCGCCTGCGCAGCGGATGACGGTGGTTACAATATCCCCCTGGCAGAAGGACGCCTGCATTAGCTCAGCGTCATCGCTCTTTTTGTCTGCAATATAGTCGTGCAGCCCGGCTGATTTAGAGGCAGTTGAAGTGAGCGACAGCATGCGGTTGCCGCGGTTGATGTGTAAAATTTTGGCAATCGGCCCCAGCTCGTGGGTGGGGTAATTTTCACAGTTGCGGTTTAAATAATTGTGCAGCCGGTAGTGGCGGTTTTCCTTCCCAAAGGCCACTTCTTCCCGCAGGTCGTGATGGTAACCGCCTGCGCAGTGTACAATCCCGCCCAGTACGCCGCGTTCTGCCATATGCAGGGCAAACAGTTCCTTGCGTCCATAGCAGCAGTTTTCCATCAGCATAATGGAGGTATGCGTTTGTTCATAGGCATGCACCAAATCCCAGCACTGTGCAATGGAATACGCGCCGCCTACTTCCATCCCTACCGGTTTATGCGCCTGCATAGCGTCAATGGCAATGGGGATATGGGATTCCCATGCACTGAAAATCATCACTACATCCACATTGGCATGCGCAATGATGTCCTGATAATTGCAAGACGTGAATGGCCGTTCGCCGGTTGTTTCTTCCACCAGTTTGGCTGCGGCGTCCGTCCGGTCCTGGTAAATATCGCACACGGCCGTGACCGTTACTTTCTTATTGGGCAGCAAAATATCCTTTATCAGTGGAAGGCCGCGGGCGCCCAGGCCGATAACGCCCAATTTTAAAGTTGTCATTTCCAATCACCCTTTACAAAATGTATTTTTTATAGTATGTTTAGTATATTAGATACAAAAAATAGATGCAATACAGTTTTGGACGAAAAACCTATAATTTTGGTTCTTTTATAAGGGGGCTGCTATGCAGGAATATCCAATTGGCGTTTTTGTGCGGGTCTGCGCGCTGATGAGCGCGTTTGAAGCGGCTTATGCAGACGATTTTTACTTTGGCGGGGAAAACCACAATTTTTGGGAAGCGGTTTATGTGATGGATGGCCGGGTAGGGGTATCCGGCGACGGCCGGGTGTATGAATTGGGCGAGGGGGAACTGGTGTTTCACAAACCCATGGAATTTCACAAAATTTGGGCAGTGCCTGGCGCCCGGCCCCGTGTTTTTACCATGTCGTTTTTTGCGGCGGGGAGCCGGATGGCGGAATTTGAAAACGGGGTGTACCGGCTGTCCTATCTGCAAAAGCAAGCCATGGAGGACGTCATTTCCCTGTTCCGGCGGCAGGCGGCGGATGTTTCGTGGCTGGAGGATAGAAAAGATTTTTTGGAAAACTGGCGGGGAGATAGCCTGTACAGCCAGCTTGCAGCCAATGGGGTGGAGCGTTTGCTGCTTTTGATTTTGGCAGAACAGACAAAGGGGGCTGAGCCGGATGAAACCGGTCAGGCAAAGCTGTACCGTGCAATTGTGAGCGTATTGGAATCGCATATAGAGGGATGGATTGGTGTGGAAGAGGTTGCACGGCTGTGTGCCAGCAGCGTTTCCAGTGTCAAAAAAGTGTTCCGGAAATACGCAAACCACGGCATTCACAAGTATTTTTTGAAAATGAAACTCATCCGGGCGGTCACATTGCTGGAAGAAGGATACCCGGTGCAGGATATTAGCGAACGGCTGGGATTTAACAATCCAAATTATTTCAGTATGGTGTTCAAACGGGAAACGGGGTTTTCCCCCACCCAATACCGCAAAACCTTCCTTTTGGGGAAGCAGGCCGGCGAAAGGGCGGTTTTGCCCATCCTGCTGGGGTGACTGAAAATTAAGATTGCAAAAATTTATGATAGTTTATCACAATGGTACGGATAATCAAATAGGCAATCAATAAGAACAGCGGAATCAGGAAGAAGGGGGAAGTTGCTACCCATTTGACTTTATTTAAGATATCTTTGGCGTAGTCAACCCCAACCGCTTCATAAGCGCATAGGTCAATTTGCCCAAGCTGCTGGCTTTGGTAGGCAACCGTCATAGTACCAAGCGCCTGCCCCGCTTCAATGGGTGCTGAAACGGAATCAGGTTTGTTCGCGGTGAGTTCTAATTCTTCCGGATGATAATCTTTTGGCAGGAAAGCATCCAGGTTTTCCCCGGCAACCAGCAATACATGGCTGGTTCCCTGGCCGTTTGGTATGGATACCTCGTCAAGGATTTCATTTTTTTCCGACAGCCGCACGGTTTCAAAATTTTCAAAACCATAGGTCAGCAGGGATGTTGCGTCCATATATGCGTGGTTTCCTTCGGCATCTGCCGGGCTATTTATGATAATACAGAGGAAACCAGTGTTGCCTTTTTGGGCGCTGATGCTTAAAGAATGGCCAAATTCTTTCATATAGGAAGTCTTAATACCTTTGACAGAAGGCATATAATATTGCGTAGTACGGTTGGTGGAGAGCATTTGATTGGTGTTTGCCAGATAACGAATCTGCCTGTAATGGTCATTTGCCGGGATTTCATAAAGTTTTGTGGATACAATATCGCGGAAGGTCTGGCTTTCCATGGCATAGCGGGAAATAAGGAATAAATCATATGCGGTCGATACTTGCTGCGGGTCATAATAACCGCTGGCATTGGTAAAATGGGTATTTTCTGCGCCGAGCGCTGCGGCTTTCTGGTTCATACATGCCAAAAAAGCATCATAACCGCCGGCTAAGTTGTGGGCCAAAAGTTCTGCGGCTTCCCCGGCATCATATATCATCATGCCGTAGAGCAGGTCTTTCACAGTCAGCGTTTCATTTGCCAAGATCCCCATATTTCCAAAACTGAAATCATATCCTGCAATGATATCTGGCGCAGCGGTAATAGGCGCGTTGATATCTTCCATTTTTTCAATGGCGATGATTGCAGTCATGATTTTGGTTAAACTGCCCGGCTGGATTTGCTGCCTGCTGCTTTTTTCGTACAGCGTAAGCGTGTTGGAAGTGTTCATTAAAATGGCGGCCTCCGCCTGAATATCGGGCGCTTCTGCATAGGTAGTCCTAGTTCCGAAAGATTGTATCAATAACATTATCACAAGAAGAAACAGCAGTTTTTTCATATGCAAGGATACTCCTATCCACAATTTTTTTCATTATACCATAAATTGAACGTCTCTTCTACTTTTTTTGATCAGAATTTTGAAAAGAAGGATAGAAAACAAGAAAAAAATACAAAATAATACTTGACAGATAAATATGAATGTGATATATTGGTCAAGCACTAAGCGAGAGGGAAAAAAAGTACTTGACAAAGCTTGCGAGGTGTGGTAAGATAATCAGGTCGCCCAGGAGTGGGCTGGCAGGGACTTTGAAAAATAAACAGGATAGAGAAGGGACCTCGGATGAGGAAATTTGAGGGAAAGAGCTTT
>CALGRC010000078.1 GCA_937959315.1 uncultured Clostridia bacterium
ACCCCAGGAAAATTGCTGCCCACCCCCATCACCACCACGTACTCAAATATTACGGTTGCCTTAAAAACCCCCGCGCCAATTAAAACGGCAAGAATCAGCGCAGCTATCCCAATCCGCTTGATTTTCCGCCCAAACGCCGCATCATTATATTCCAACCAAACCGCCCCCTTCTATTCGCCGAACAGTGCAGCAGTAAAAGCCGCCGCATCGAATGTCTGCAAATCGTCAATCCCTTCGCCGACACCTATGAATTTTACCGGGATACCCAGTTCCTGCCCAATGGCTATCACAATACCCCCTTTGGCAGTACCGTCCAGCTTCGTGAGCACAATCCCAGATATATCCGCCGCCTCTTGAAACAGCTTGGCCTGGTTCACCGCGTTCTGTCCCGTGGTCGCATCCAGTACCAGCAGCACTTCGCGGGAACTGTCCGGCAGTTCCCGCGCAATAACGCGGTATATTTTGTGAAGCTCATCCATCAGGTTTTTCTTGTTATGCAGCCGGCCGGCGGTATCTAAAATCACCACATCCGCACCGCGGGATTTTGCCGCCGCTATTGTATCAAAGACGACTGCAGCCGGGTCAGCCCCTTCCTGATGGCTGATGATATCCACGCCGGTACGGCCCGCCCATACTTTAAGCTGTTCTGCAGCCGCCGCACGGAACGTATCTCCTGCACCCAGAATCACTTTGTTCCCTTCCGACCGGAACCGCGCAGCAAGCTTGCCAATGGTAGTGGTTTTCCCAACGCCGTTGACGCCAATCACCATAACCACTGCCGGTTTACCGTCCAATTTTAACGTGTGATCCTGTGCAGACAAAATATCAGAAACAATTTCCTGAATCAGGACGCGAACCCCGCTGCTGTCAGTTATCTTACGTTCCTTGGCCAGGGTGCGCAGCCGGTCAATGATATATAATGATGTGTCAACCCCGACATCTGCCATAATCAGCGCTTCTTCCAGTTCCTCAAACAGTTCCTCATCCACCTTTTGAAAGGCTTTGAGCACCGCATCCATTTTCCCTCCCAGCGAACCCCGCGTTTTCGCAAGGCCTGCCTTCAGCCGCGCAAAAAAGCCTCCGCCGTCTGGATTATCTGCCATTTCTTCCGCTGCCGGCGCAGGTTCCGTCCCCCCCGGCGGCTGATGATCCAATTCTTTGATGGTTCCGGCCTCTTCCGGTTCTGTCGGCGGCTCTGTATATAACGGCTGTTCAGCAGTGCCTTCCCGTACTCCGGCCGCCTCTTCATCCGCAGGTACTTCCTGCTGCGCTTCCATTGGTTCTTCCGGTTCTTTCTTTTTTTTAAAAAATCCCTTAAACATGATGACCCTCCAAGTCCTCGAATTTCAGTTTTAGCAGCTTTGACACGCCTTTTTCCTGCATCGTGACGCCATATAGGATATCGGCGGCCTCCATAGTGCCGCGGCGGTGCGTCACGACAATAAACTGCGTTTTTTGACTGTATTTGCGCACATAATCAGCAAACCTATACACATTGACGTCATCCAATGCCGCTTCCACCTCGTCCAAAATACAAAAAGGTGTTGGCCGCACCTCCAGCACTGCAAATAGCAGCGCAATAGCTGCAAACGCACGCTCGCCGCCCGATAAAGCCATCAGGTTTTGGAGCTTTTTCCCCGGCGGCTGCACTTCAATTTCAATCCCACTTTCCAGCACATGCTGCGGGTCTGTCAACCGCAGTTTCCCGCTCCCCCCGCCAAACAACTGCTGAAATACGGCGTGAAACCGTTCCTGGATGATACCAAAACTCTTTTGGAACTGTTCGACCATCACCGACTGCATTTGGGAAATGATACCTTCCAGCTTCCGCTTGGTATCTTCCAAATCCTGCCGCTGCCCGGCCATAAAATCATATTTTTCCCGCACTGCCCGGTACTCGTCAATGGCGTCTAAGTTGATATTGCCCAGCGATTTCATCTGCCCGCGCAGCGACGCGGCCTCTTTTGCCGCACTTGTAATTGAAATATTTTCCATCCGGTAAGGGATGGCCGTTGAATAGGTCAATTCATAATCATCCCATATGCGGCTGATAATCTGTTCCATATCCGATTCGGTTTTTTCGTTTTTATGTTCCAGCCGCGCAACTTCCTGCTGCAATAGATAGATGCTTTCCTGTATATCCCGCGCCGCTTTTTGGTGCGCTTTGTACGCTTCTTCGTCCGCAGCATAAGCAGCCTCAGACTGCTCAATTTCCTTAGAAAGCGCAGCCGCGCCGTCCTTGGTATTTGCCGCCTGCTGATAAATGGATTGTATTTCCTGTTCCAGCGCCGCATTGGCCTTTTGCAGTCCCGCCGCCTGCCGCTGTTTTTCTTCCCGTTCTTTGATATTCCGGGCACGGTTTTCCAAAACAGCCTTGTGCTGTTCCTCTGCTATCAGGATATCCTTTTTTAAATCATTATAAACCATTTGCTGTCCTGTCATCGTGCGGGATACCGTATCCTTCTCCGCCAACAGGGCGTCCAGCGCTGCCTGCTGCTGCGTAATGGCCGCGCGCACTTGTGTAATCTGTTCTTCGCGCACAGCAATCTGCTTCTGATGCGCTTCCCGCTGTTGTGCAATATCATCCTGTTCCCGGCCAATCCCTCCCTGTTCACGAAAGAGTGCGTCAAGGCTTTGCTTTAAAGATTCCAGCGTTGCCCTGCCATGCTCCAATTCCGCTAAAAGCCGCACCTGCTCATGCGAACAGGCAGATACGCCGTCGTCACATATCTGTTTTTGCCCGGCTATCTCTTGTATTTTCTGATGCATGGCATCAATCTCGCCGTCATAACTGTCCAGTTCTTTTTTCAAAGCGGCCAATTCGCCATGTAACCGTTCTATTTCCTTGGAACGGCTGAGCAGCTGCTGGTTTTCCCGGATACTTCCGCCTGTCATAGAACCGCCGGCGTTGACCACTTCGCCGGAAAGGGTGACAATCCGGTACCAGTAGCCGGTTTTTCGCGCAATGGAAACGGCATGGTCAATGCTATCCGCCACCACCACGCGGCCCAATAGCTGGCGGAATACCCCTTCATATTTGGGATCGTACCCAATCAATTCGCTGGCAAGCCCCAGATACCCCGCCTCGGCTGCGGGCGGTTTATCAAGCAGGCTGCCGCGTACGGTGGAAAGCGGCAAAAACGTTGCCCGGCCCAGCCGGTTTTGCTTTAAATAAGAAATACAGGACTTGGCGTCTTCCTCGGTATCCACCACCACATTTTGTATAGCACTGCCCAAGGCGATTTCAATGGCGGTTACATATGGGCCCTCTACCGTCAAAAGCTTGGATACCGCTCCATGAACACCGCGGAACCCCTGTTTCAAAACCGATTTGACACTTTTATAATACCCTTCATACCCTTTTTCCAACTCTTCTAAAATCTTTTTACGGGACTGTTTCTCATTATACTTGGTAATGCGCTGGTTCTGTTCTATTTTTGTGCGCTCCATCTGAGCAGAGATTGTTTGATATGAGGCTTTTAATTCGTCCAATGTATGTAGAAATGCCTCTTTCTTGCCGTTAACTTCCGCAGACTCTGCCTCCAAAGCCCGGATTTTCTGCTCCTGTCTGGAAATTTGCTCCTTTTTTTCTTCCAAACCGGCCGCGATGGTATCTTTACGTTCTGCAAAGCTACGCGCCAATGCCTCCAGCGCCGAAAGTTTTGCGCGGTACTCCCCTGCTTCGCCCAACAGTTCTACAATATCGCCCTTTTTTTCTTCAATTTCTGATTGGACTACAGACGCCTTTTGTTCCAAGGCCTGCGCCTCTGCGCGCAACTGCTCCAAACCAGCCGCCTGTTCCCCGCCGTCCAGCCGCTGCCTGGCCATCTGTTCAGACAAGGCCCGCGCCGTCTCATCCGCCGCAGTTATCCGGCCGGAAAGTTCATCGGACTCGGCCGTTAGCCTTTCCAGATCCCCACAATTGTGTTCTATGTTATTTTTGAGCAGTTCTATCCGCCCGTGCAGGCTGCCGCTGTTTTTTTCCAGCTCAAAAAGCTGCTCCCGCTTGGCATTGGTAGCATCAAGCAACTGCCGCAATGCAGCCTCCATCTGTTCTGCCCGCATATCATGCTGCCGCGCCTTTTCCTTTTCGCCGTTTAGCTGCGCAAAGGTATCGGCATAGGCCTGCTTGCCTTTCTCCAACGCACTGCGCTGGCTGTCAATATTATGCAAAGCAATGCTGATATCCAAGCCTTTAAACCGTTCGCGCAAATTCAAATATTGGCGTGCTTTTTGAGATTGGGCTTCCAGCGGGCCGAGCTGTTCCTCCATGGCAGAGAGCAGGTCGCGGATACGCACCAAATTTTCCTCCGTCTGGGCCAGCTTGCGTTCCGATTCATTTTTCCGGTATTTATATTTGGTAATCCCGGCCGCTTCTTCAAATATATGCCGCCGGTCTTCTGACTTTGACGACAAAATTTCATCAATTTTGCCCTGTCCAATCATCGAATACCCTTCCCGCCCCAAACCGGTATCCATAAACAGCTCGTGGACATCCTTGAGCCGGCAGGAAGTATGGTTGATGGCATATTCCCCCTCGCCGCTGCGGTGTACCCGGCGGGTAACACGTACCTCGTCGGCATCCACCGGGAAAATGCGGTCAGTATTGTCCAGCACAATGGATACCTGTGCAAATCCCAGCGGGTTCCGCTTGGCGGTACCTGCAAAAATAACATCCTGCATGCTCCCGCCGCGCAAAGTTTTGGCGCTCTGTTCGCCCAACACCCAACGGATAGCATCTGAAACATTGCTCTTGCCGCTGCCGTTCGGCCCTACAATCGCTGTAATGCCGCTGCCAAATTCCAATTCAATTTTATCAGCAAAGGACTTAAACCCCTGAATTTCTATCCCTTTTAAAAGCACACCACGCCACCCCAAACCAACCTATTCTTTTCCTATTGTAGCAAACAATCAGCCAATTGGCAACAGATGTCTTTCATTTTGAAAGGCAACCGTTAAATTTCCATCGTCCACAGAAATATCTCGGAACACCTTTAACCGTACGCCATACTGCCGCAGTAAATAGCATGCGTTCTCCCGTTTATGGCCAACTGCACAGGAAACATCCTGCGGCCGGACCCACACAACCAGCTCCCCGCTTTTGGCAAAGCCCCGTTTTACCGCCTTTTCCAACGCAGAACGGAACAACCGGCCCTTTGCCAATTCGCGCAAAGCGGGATGGTATGGGCCAATGGCAGTTTCTGCGTTGACCCCGTCTGTCGTCTGCAAGCCAACGCGGATCACAGGAATGCCAGCCTGTTGGAACATTGCCAATAAAACTGCACATTGTTCTACCGCCTCTTCTACGGTCAGCGGTGTATATTCCCCAGTCAGGTACCAGTTATACAGCGTAGTCCCCGGCAATACCAGCGCCGGATAAATCCGTACGCAATCCGGCCGCAGGGAAATCAAATCCCGCGCGGTCTGCACAGATTTCTCAGCCGTATCGCCGGGAAGGCCTACCATCATTTGCAATCCCAATGAAATGCCGGCAGCTTGAATGGCTGCCGCGGCTTTCAAAACAGCCTGCCGCCCATGCCCGCGGCCCGACAGATACAAAACCGCCTCATCAGTAGACTGCACGCCAAGTTCTACCATCGAAACGCCATAACGCTTCAAGCGTTCTAAAACCAAACCGTCTATATAATCAGGCCGGGTAGAGCACCGGATTCCATCAATGCGGCCATCCGCCAGAAAAACATATGCCGCTCCTAAAAGTTCTTCCTGCAATGCACCGTCAATACCTGTAAAGCTGCCGCCGAAAAATGCTGCCTCGATATGGGTCTGCCCGGGCCGGATGGTTTCCAAATGCTGTGTAACCAGCCGCGTCACATCTGCGGCACGCACAGTGTCGTCCGCACCGGTAATCACATGCTGGTTACAGAATACACAATTGTGCGGGCAACCCCTATGCGGAACAAAAATCGGAATATGACAATAACGCATGGCGCCCCTCCCTTAATCAAATACTTCAAACTGCCCTAATGCGCCGCGCGCCCAAAGGATAAATTTGGAGCGGTCCAGCGGGTCTACACCGCGCAACGGGACAGACGACTTCACATCCGGCGGCGCATCCTGATAGCCGTCAAACCAAGTAGAGAGTACCCCTTCCCCGCCTGTCACAGCAGAGAGCCGCACCGGGAAATCCATGGACGTAGCAACCGGTACCCGCCCGGAAATGAAAAACCGCCCGTTTTTTATCTCCGGACTCTCAAAACTGCCGCGCATATTGACAATTTCACCGATGATTTTGCCGCTGTCCCCTTCGGGCGCTGAAACAGAAAACGCCAACACCGGTTCCAGCAACTTCGTGCCAATTGTGTGCAAGCCGTTGGCAATCGCCATAGGGGTACAGATGAAAAAATCCAGCGGATGGGTATGCTGCGGATGGTATTCACCGTCAACCAGCGTAATTTTCACATCGGCCACTGCATAGCCGAATACCCCCTGCTGCAAAGCGCGCGGCACCGAAACCTCTACATGCCGCTGATACCGGTAGGGCAGCTTTTTGGGCGGGACCACAGATGAATACTGTATCCCGCTGCCGCGCGGCAACGGTTCCATGGAAAAAGTCAAATCTGCCCAGCAGGGCTTTGGCATGGTGTACCTGTCCCGCCCGATGCCAGAAGATACCAGCGTCTCTTTATAAATGACGTCCGGCTTCCCAAATTGTACAAGAATGCCAAACCGATCTGCCAGCATAGATTGGAGCACTTCAGCCTGTATGGTACCGGTAATGCTGACCATAAGCGCCCCGCCCTCCGCCGCATAAAAATCCAAAAGCGGGTCTTCCTCATTGAGGATGGATAAAGCGCTAGCCAGCTTTTGATGCCCGCCATCTTCCATAGGGTATACCCGTACCCGCATAAGCGGCACAGACCAGCGGAGCCGCGGCAGTTCTGCGCATCCAATCACATCGCCCGCCTGCACAGACGGCAGCCCGCACACTCCGCCAATATCCCCGCCGTAAAGCACGCCGGCATCCTGGTATTTTTCCCCGCTGAATTTGCGGATTTGTACTATTTTCTGCGGCTCTTTTTTCCCTTTAAGCAATACGGTATCCCGGTTTTTCAGTGTTCCTTCAAATAGGCGCACATAGGCGATTTTCCCTATAGAAGCATCATGCTCCACTTTAAAAACCACGCCGGAAGGGTCGCCCTGCCCCCGGCTTTCCGCAGCCGGCAAATAGGCGGCGCATGCTTCTAAAAGCTGCGCAACGCCAAGGCCGTGTAACGCACTGCCGCACAGGACCGGATATGCCGCCCCCCTTTTTGCGAGCGCCGCCAGCGTATTCCGGGCCAGTTCTTCGGTAGCCGCCCCCTCCAGGTATGCCTCTAAAAACCTTTCATCCAGTTCAGCCACCGCTTCCAAAAGCGGCGCCTGGCAAATTCCTCCCGCGCCATCTGGGCCGTTCACTATGCAAACCTGCTCTGTTAACCGCCGGCGGATTTCAGCGACTGCCCGTGCGACATCTGCGCCCGCCCGGTCAATTTTATTGATAAAAAACAGCGCCGGCAGCCCTGCGGCCGCCAACGCCCGGAAAATTTGCTCGGTATATGCCTGTACGCCCTCAACTGCCGATAGGATTACTACCGCACCGTCCAGGGCAGGGAACACCCGCTCCACTTCACCGGAAAAATCCACATGCCCGGGCGTATCGATTAGGTTAACCGTTTGATTTGCATAGGAAAACGAGGTGACCGCCGCCCGTACTGAAATGCCCCGGCGGCGTTCCACCTCCAAAAAATCCGTATGCGCTGTGCCGTCGTCTACGCTGCCCGCCTTGCGGATAGCGCCGGTATGCAGCAGCATCTGCTCGGTCAGCGTAGTTTTGCCCGCATCCACATGTGCCATCAATCCCAAATTCAAATATTTCATTTTACCTGGCCGCCATTTGCCATTTCCAGCAAAAACAAAAAAGTTTCATCTAAAAACCCCGGCGGAACCTCATGCCCAAAATCCGGATATACCCGCATGGATTTGCGGCATTCCAAATGGTTATATGCCGCAAACTGGCTGGACGGCGGGCAGCAGGTATCCAGCAGGCCCACTTCCCACAGTACATCAGCAGAAACCCTATGCGCCAGGTTGTGGATATCAATGTACCCAAGCCGCCGGAAATATTCCTGTTCCATCTTGTGCTGCGGGTCGGTATGACGGAAAAATTCCTTAAGTTCCACATACGCTTCATTTGCCATCCCCAGCTCCCATACCTGCTGATAATCGCTCAAAAACGGGCAGCCCACTGCAATGCGGTTCAAACCAGGCGTCAACGCCGCGCATGCTACCGACAGCCCGCCCCCCTGGGAACTGCCCATTGCGGCCACACGGGTTTCATCTACGTCTTCCATTGCCATTACAATACGCGCAAGCTTTGCGGTATCCAAAAAAATACTGCGGAATAACAGCTTTTCGGGCCCTTCTTCCAGCCCGCGGATGATATGCCCATGATAGGTATTGCCCCAAACCTGCGCTGTATCCTGCGAACGGCCGCCTTGCCCACGGCAGTCCATAGCGGCCACCACAAATCCCTCATGGACATAGTTAAGCTTGTCATTCCAGTCCCCCGAGTTGGCAGAATACCCATGGAACTGCACAACTGCCGGCATTTTACCCGATATCTGTTTGGGCTTTAACAGCTTCTCATATATTCTTGCACCGCCTACACCGGTAAACCACATATCATAGCAATCGGCCTGTGTTGTTTGAAAGGCCGCAGGCTTGAGTTCCACCTGTGCATCCACCTGCTCCATTTCTGCAATTGCTCTATCCCAGTAAACATCCAAATCCTCCGGGCACGGGTTGGTCCCGCAAAACCCTTTTAGTTTCTCCAACGGCATATCCACACTCGGCATGGTTCACGACCCTTTCTGCATATTTTTTATCCTCTGTGCATTGTAACACATTGGTATTTCCCCGTCAAGAAATCCCAGAAAAATTATCCTTTTACAAATACATACCGGTTATGATAAGACATCTCCGGCACATACGCATAACCGCCGTATGTAAACTGCTGCAACTGTTCCGGATACTCCAACCGGTTTTTTACCAAATACCGCGCCATCTGCCCGCGGGCCATTTTAGCCCAGGCAGGCAGCACTTTTTGTTTTCCCTTATACCAAGCCAGAAAAACGATGTCAATAAAATCATCCGACGGCAACAGCCACCGGCGGACGGCTCTGGCATATTCTTCCGACGCCAGGTTGATGATGGGTTGCTGCGGAAAATACAACGCCTGATAAATGCGGCTGCCCCAAAAATCATACAGATTTTTGCCGCCTCCAACCGGCAGCTTGCACTGCAATTCCAACCGGCAGGGCAAAATCCCATCTAACGGACGCAGGAGCCCATATACCGCACTCAAAATCCGCAAATGCCCATTGGCATATAGGCAGTCGGCTTCTGTAAAATCTGCCGGGGCCAAATGCCGGTATACCAACCCCTGGTATGCATATAATGCCGGCGTTCCCGGCTGTGCTGGATCAAATATCCTGTATTGCGAAAAAGCATCCAGCGCAATACCTGGGCTTGTCATCAACAAGCTTTCCAGCTGCCAATATGAAAACTTGCGCAAAGCCTCTACAATTTGAACTGCATCCTTTAAAAATACCGGCCTCTCCGGCGTGA
>CALGRC010000079.1 GCA_937959315.1 uncultured Clostridia bacterium
TGCATCACGCTCCGGGTTGTTCCCCGGACTTGCCTCACCCAGGCTGGTATCCATATATTCCTGCACATCAATAAACTGCAGCCCGTAGTGTGCAGCAATCTCTCTGTGCAGTGCCGCCCGGGTTGGATTGGTACGGTTGGCCACGACACCAATGCAGATGACATATGGCCTGTCCTCCATACCCATAAGCTGGCGGATAATCCCTTCATAGGTACGGGCCGACGTCCCTTCGCTGAGCGTTTCATCATTGAGCGAAAATTCCAAAAAGACCACATCCGGGTTCTTGGCGATGACGTCGCGTTGGGTACGCAGCAGGCCGTAATCAGAAGGCGTTCCGCCAATACCCGCATTGATTTCAGTAAATGAGGTATTGCCCAAATCCAGTGTATTGAGCCAGTTGGTAATCTGCGTACTCCAGCGGCTGCTGGTTGGGCTGGCGCCTGCACCCTCGGTAATAGAACCTCCCAAATACACCACATTTAAATTACCCTTATCATACAACTGTGCAAACGAACTGTCCAGCGCACCATACACTGGCAAGGCAGCTGTTTCCATCAATTCACTGTCGGCACTTAAAAACCGGATTTCATACCTGCCGGCCTCCCGAGCCACAGGAAGCGATACGCGCTCGCCAACCACCGGGGTAAAGGTGTCAATCTCGCTGCCAAAGGCATTGAGCAGTACGCCGGAAACAGAAGCCGCCTGTCCCAGCCCGCCAACCTCTGCGTAGAGCTCCTGCCCTACCGTAGCAGTATATACAACACCGCCTTTGCTGTCGCTGAAAGCAGCAGAGGAATTTTCCGGCCCGCTTTCGGTCATGGCGGCAACCACATTACGGATTTCCAGCTTAGACGCATCGGTCACACCATCTGGCGTTGAAAACGCCAGCGATTGCAGCTCCTGTACATAATACGGATTGTTAAACGGCCCTTTGAGCTCCCCGTTCACACCAATGTACACATCGGTACTCTCGCCGGATGTGCTGTCCAGCCAGATATCTATCGTTGTCCACTCGCTCAGATCGGCCGATTGGGTTCCATAGTTTACTTCGTTATCCGACCCGAAAGTAATGGCCCAACCATTCCCGCCGTCCTGCACATATTGCGGCGTTACAATAAACCCGGCAAAATCACCGTTGCTGCCCGGCTGTTGCAGTGCCAGATTACCAAGCGTCCACTGCGCCTGATCCGCCCCCTCCGGGATGCGGACGTCGTAGGACACATGATACCAGGGGCTGTTTTCATTGGGCCATGCTCTCTTTTGCCCCAAATATACCGTCAAAGAAGGGCTGTTTCCATTTCTGGTAAGGGTGCCGACCTTTTGCCCTGCGTCATAGGAAAACGCACCGCCGATAGAGCAAGTATAAGCGCTGCCATTCCCCAAATCTACCTGGTATTCGCTTTCCGCCGCCATAGCCGGCAACGCCGCCGGTATACTTGCGCACAATAACGCCAACATGGTTATGATTGCCAAAAACCTTCGTTTCACTTATTATCCCTCCTTATACTTGTACCATTTACGCCAGTTATCATTACTGTCCCAAAAAAGCATCTATCTGCCGCTGGATTTCTTCAATCACCTTGCGCTGCCCGGCAGTTTCCAGTTTTTCTACCATCTCGTCATATGCTGCCTGATCTTCCGTGCCGTTGTCTACCGATGCATATTCATTGCGCACCGTGGTAATCTGTGAAAGCTCGGTGCTAATGGAATCGGTATTTAAAACAAACCCGGAAATAGGCGATTTCAACGCCGAATCGTTGAGCTGTTTGGTCTGTTCCCATACATCGGCATCCTGCCCTACTGTCAGATAAGCGTTAAACTGATTGCCAAACATCCACGCAGAATTCAAATTGTAACCACTGTCGGCAATGGGTTCAATGTACTGATCATCCACCTTGGTGTAATGCTTCCCTTCAATCCCGAACGAAATCAGGTTGTACAGCTCTTTGTCGGTTTGTACCAGTTCCAAAATCTGCATGGCTTTTTCCTGATTTTTGCTGGTACGGGCCAGCGCGGTCATAGTTGCCATGCCGGCGTTAGAGGGCAGGTAGGGCTGCCCCAGCGGGATAATGGTAGCATCGCGGCCGGTTTTCGCCTTCCATTCCGCTTCAATCCCCGGTTTATAGGTGGTATCGGTTACTGCATATTTCCCCGCCAGAATTTCAGAGTCCACATTAAGTACGCTGTTGATATCCTGCCGGATGTATCCTTTTTGATACCAGTCATTCATTTTTGCAACTGCTGCCTGGTATTCCGGTGTATCTTCAATCAACTCCACCTTTACATATTCCCCTTCTGGGGTATCTACTCTGATACGTGCACCGCACTCTGGTACAATGGATTCAAATGTTGCATCGATAAATGGAGCGCTGGTACAACGGGCATATGGATAAATGGACGGCTCATTTTCTTTGATGGTTTGCAAATACGGTTCCAGGTCGTCCAACGTTTCGACTGTGCTGGGGTCAAACCCATACTTATCTGCAAGATCGTCAAATATTACCAGGCACTGCTGGCTAAACAATACCTGCTGGTTTGGGATACCATATATTTTCCCGTCAATTTTGGTAGAATCATATAAATATTCCGGTACAACTTCCCGCAGCTGCGGCGCATACTGGTCTATCAGGCCATCCAGTTCCGCCAGGGCGCCCTTTTGCACCGCAGTGATTACATTGTTGGTCCAGTTGGAAACAAAGCACAAATCCATGTCCGACCCCGATGCATACAACATGGTCATACGGTCGTCATAGGCGCCGGCGTCTACAAACTGGATATCCAAATGCGCACCAATTTTTTCCTCTAAAATTTTATTGACTTCATCCATAACCAGTTGTTTATCGGTTGGGTTTTCCTTTGGGACGTACCACGTGACAGTTGGGACATCACCGCCGTTTCCCCCGTCCGACGGGCCGCAGGCGGGCAGTACCGCAGCCAGCATCCCGGCCGACAACACAACCGCCAACCATTTTCTTGCTTTTTTCATGTACAACTCCTCCTTTATTTTTAATACCACAAGGATGTTTTATCCTTTGACAGACCCAATGGTAAGCCCCCGCACAAAATATTTCTGGAAAAACGGGAACACCAGAAGCATTGGCCCAATCGCAATAATCGCCATGGCCATCCGGACCGTTTCGGACGGCAAATCTGCCATACTCAAAACACTGCCCGGAATGGTATTGCCAGAAGCGCTAAGGCCCTGCAAAAGCTGGATATTGAGCAAAATCCGCTGCAACAGGTATTGCAGGCTGATAAGATTGTCATCGCTGATATACAGCATTGCCGTAAACCAGTCATTCCACCGTGTCAACGCCCCCAGCAACGCCACCGTTGCCAGTGCCGGCTTGGAAAGCGGTAAAATCATGGTAAGAAAAATCCTGTATTCCCCCGCACCGTCCAAAAGTGCCGACTCTGCAATGGAATCGGGAATGGATTTAAAAAATGTCCGCAGCAAAAACACATGCCAGACGTTGATTAAACTGGGCAATATGTATATCCAGATGGTATCATTTAAATGCAGATATTGGGTATTTAAGATATAAGTTGGTACCAACCCGCCAGAAAACAGCATGGTGAAGAAAATATAAAAAGTAATCCCTTTTTTAAATTTTAGATTTTGTTTGGATAACGGGTAAGCGATCAAGGCCATTAAAAACACGCTCAGCACCGTACCGACAACCGTTACAAAAATTGTGACTCCATATGCGCGGAGTATCGAATCAGGATTTTTAAACAGATACTCATAAGCGGCAAAATCAATCTGCTTTGGAATCAACTGATACCCGTAAAGCGCAATGTCCTGCTCATTGGAAATGGAAACTGCCAAAATCAGCAAAAACGGGAATACAATGCAGATACACATCAATATGAAAATCAGATGAATCCACCAGTTGGAAAACCATTTCTTTTTTACCGGCATTCTGGCACCTCCTTAAAACAATGCGCAATCGGGATCCAGCCGATTGACGATATAATTTGTAAGTAAAATCATCACAAACCCGACAACCGATTGCAAAAAACCGGTGGCCGCGCTCATAGTAAGGCCATTGGTACCAATTTTCATAGTACGGTAAATATAGGTATCGATTACATCTGTTGTGGAATACAGCTTGCCTACATCGCGCGTCAGCTGGTAAAACAGCCCAAAGTCCGCGCGGAATATATTCCCGATGGCCAATATCGTCATGATGATAATGAGCGGGCGGATGGAAGGCAGCGTGATATGCCAGGTCGCCTGGAACCGGTTTGCACCGTCCACCTCGGCCGCTTCATAATAGGAACGGTCAATACCCATCATTCCGGCATAAAAGGTAATGCAGTTAATCCCCATCGACTTCCACAGGTTTGCAATGGCTAAAATTGCCGGCCAATACCCCGGTTCACTATACCAATCAATCCCTTCCCCGCCAAAACTCCGGATGATGACATTGATAAACCCATATTGCGGATTGAGCAATGCGTATGTCATATACCCCACAATTACCCAAGATAAAAAATACGGGATAATCAA
>CALGRC010000080.1 GCA_937959315.1 uncultured Clostridia bacterium
GAGCACCACTGTTTACCCGCCGGTATTCGGCCCGGTAATTACCAATGTGGCACACTCCCCGCCCAAATAAATATCGGTTGGCACCACCGTTTTGGGTTCCAGCAGCGGGTGCCGCGCCCGCTCCAGCCGCACCACCCCCCGGTCGTTGAGTACCGGACGGTAGGCATCGTATTGCAAGCTGAATTTTGCCCGTGCAAAAATCAAATCCAGTTCGGCAATGGTGTTGTAAGTCATTTCCAAAAGCTTTGCCACATCCGCAACCCTGCCGGACAGCTCATGCAAAATCCGCTCTACCTCGTCTGCTTCCTGGCCGGTCAGCATACGGATTTCATTACCCGTTTCCACCACTGCCATCGGCTCAATAAACAGCGTTGCACCGGTTGCTGACGTATCGTGTACAATGCCCCGGATATCGTTTTTGTGCTCCGATTTAACCGGTACTACATACCGGTCCCCCCGCATGGTAATGATCGGTTCTTGCAGGCATTTTGCGCGTCTGGCGACAATATCCTGTAAAATATCCTTCACCCGGTTGGAAGCGCCCCGGATTTTCCGCCGGATGGACGCGAGCGCAGGGCTGGCATCATCTGCAAGGGTCTCTTCATCCACAATGCAGTCTAAAATATGCCGTTCCAAACCCTTATCTTCATAAAGCGCTTCTATATGCCCTGCAATATGCCCGCATTCCACATCATCCGGATATTGTTTCAACCGCCTGGCCGTTTGCAGCACCTGCCCTATGGAAAGCAATTCGCGGATGGACAGGGTGCCGTCCATTTCCGCCCGCTTAAGCGACGAGCGGATATCCGACTTGCAGGCAATGGGCGGCGTACCCTTTGCGGTAATCACCCGTACCCCTTCGGCGGTCTCCTCCTGCATGGCCTCTGCACGACGCAAATCGGAAGCAAGCACAGGATGCGCCGCCATTTCCTTGGTAAGTTCCATCACGGCAAATTCCTGGAGCCGTGCGCATATTTTATCAAATTCTAACGTTTGTAAACTTTTTTGTTCCATATTTCTTCGCTCCTGCTGCAAAAAATGCTGATTTCCCCTATATATTGTACTATATCCGCCCCGATCATGCAAGCGCAAAAAACGCGGGGCCTACATCGCCCCGCGTTTATATGACTGCAAAAACGCTGCCACTTGTTCCAACGCACGGAACCGGTGGCTGATACTGTTTTTCTCATCTTCCGGCAATTCTGCCAATGTCTTTCGGCGCCCCGGCAACAGGAAAATGGGATCATATCCAAACCCGTTTTCCCCGCGCGGCGCATGGGCAATCTGGCCGCTGCACACCCCATCAAAGGTGTGGGCCGTGCCGTCCGGCATCACCAGCGCCATCACGCACACAAACCGCGCTGTACGTTCGCCGTCCGGTACCCCGTTCAGCGCAGACAGCAGCTTTTGCATCCGGTCATTGTCGCTTGCCCCCTCGCCTGCATAACGCGCCGTATAAATCCCCGGTGCGCCGCCCAGCGCGTCCACTTCCAGGCCGGAATCGTCTGCCAAAACTGCGCCATCCGTCAAAGCGGCTACCGACCGGGCTTTGAGCAATGCATTTTCTGCAAAGGTGCTGCCCGTTTCTTCCACTTCTGCATCCAGCCCAGCTTCTTCCTGCCCCAGCACAAGATAGCCCGATAGAATTGACCGGATTTCCGCAAGTTTCCCTTTATTCTTTGTCGCGACAATCAATTTCCTCATTTGAGTTCCCGCCCGCCGTTGCCAATGGCAGTTACATAAAAGGAAGCGGTCAGCCCGGTTTTGGCCTGGTAAGCCTTGCCCACTTCTTCAATCAAACGTTCCACCGCGTCTTCTTCCACAATGCTGACTGTACAGCCGCCAAAACCTGCGCCGGTCATCCGCGATCCGAGCGTCCCTTCTATTTTCCGGGCCTCCTCTACCAGCGTATCCAGTTCAATCCCGGTCACCTCATATAAATCGCGTAGCGAATCATGCGATGCATTCATCAATGCCCCAAATTTAGCAATATCCCCGTTTTTGAGCGCCTCTACCGACTGCAGCACCCGGTCATCTTCACAGATAACATGTTCCACCCGTTTGCACACCACCGGGTCGTGAAGGAGATGCCGATGCGTTTCAAATTCTGCACGGGAAATTTCGCCCAGGCAGGATTTTTCCGGCATGGCCTGCTGCAAAACAGCAAGCCCGGCTTCGCACTCCGCCCGCCGTTCATTGTATTTGGAATCTGCCAGCGCCCTCTTTTTGTTGGTGTTGGCAATCACCAGCTTTTTCCCCTGTAAATCCAACGGCGCATAATCATAGTGCAAATCCCGGCAATTTAAGAATATGGCATGCCCCTCTTTGCCCATGGCCGACGCAAACTGATCCATAATACCGCAATTGACGCCAATATAGTTGTGTTCTGTCTGCTGCCCAATTTTAGCCATTTCCACCATGTCAACTGACGCCGATATCCCTTTGCTTTCGTTGGACAACGTAGCAAAACATAACGCTGTCGATACCTCAATCGCCGCCGAAGAGGACAGCCCGCCGCCATGCGGTACCGTATCATCATAGAGCATATCCAAACCGCAGATTTCATAACCCGCCTGCTGCAGCTCATATGCCACACCTATCTGGTAGTTGCCCCACGGCAAATCCTTATATTGATCCAAATGGCCAATATCTGCCTCTACAATGGCATCCAAATCGGTCGCGCGCAGCCGCAGCATACCGTCCTCCCGCTTGCGGCACACAATGGTGGTTCCCATCTCCAGAGCAGCCGGAAACACATACCCGCCATTATAATCGGTGTGTTCCCCAATCAGGTTGACCCGCCCCGGCGATGCAAACACCCGCAGCCCGTCTGCAGTTCCGCCATATAAATCCAAAAACTGCTGTTTGAGCCGTTCCAATTCCATATTCTTATTCCTCCCCATTTTTACGCAAAAATTTTTGATATGCCGCCCGCAGTTCTTCCGCCTTTTCCTCCGGCGCCGTCGGGTTGCAGTGAGCCCAAGCGCCTGTCTCGCTGGACGCATTAAACTTTTGTTTGTCGGCCGACCGCATGGGCGGATAAAAGGCAATGTGAAAATGATAATATGCACTGACATCCACGCTGTTGACCGGGTTTTGATACATGCACATCATATACGGGAACGGGTAGTCAAATAAACTATCCAACGTCCCAGCGCAAGCCTTGACCATCTTGGCAAGATTATCCTTTTCCCGGCTGGTAAACTGCGTCAAGTTTTGCTTATGGCTTTTCGCTGCTATGTACAATCCATAGGGATATTCCGTAAAAAAGGGCAGGAATGCGATAAAGTCTTCGTTTTCCAATATCACCCGGCGGCCATCGGCAACTTCGTCATGCAGCATGTCGCAAATCAGGCAGCGGCCGGTATCATCCAAATGTTCTTTGCATGCATCAAGTTCCAGCTCCAATTTTTTAGGGATATAGGAATATCCGTAAATCTGCCCATGCGGATGCGGCATGGTCACACCCACCACCGCGCCGCGGTTTTCAAAAATGAAAATGTATTTGATATTCTCATCTTTTGACAGCGCCTCAAACCGCTGCGTCCACAAATCCACCAGCTTGCGCACATGCGGCGCCGGCAGTTCCGGCAGCGTAATGGTATGCTCAGGCGAATACAAAATCACCTCGCACTTGCCGTAGGCAGGACGGGTTTTGTAAAGCTCTGTCGCCACATCATCCGGTTCCGGCGGGTGCTGCGACAATGCCGGGAAATCATTGTCATATTCAAGCACGTCAAACGTATCCGGCACCTTCCCGCTGCCTGGACAAAACGGGCACCAGTCTTTGGGCATTTGCGGCCGGTTTTGCCGGTGGGAAGCAATCATCACCCAATCTTTTGTCAAAGGGTTCCATCGAAGTTCCGCCATATTTTGTTCCTCCTTCTGGTATGCAACACTTTGTTAGCAAGTTTAATAAAGTAATTCTATTATACCCTTTCCTTTTTATTCCGTCAAGCCCCTCTTTCTAGGCAGCAAAAAACACCCCCTGCTGCTTTGCAGGGGGTGTTTCACATAATTTTCATCCGCCTCGGTGGTAATCACCAACACTCTGGATGCCGCATCATCGCTGACTGTATCGCCAGCCACAATGGCATCGGTGGTGCTTACTTTCACCTTATCGCTGTTATTGGCATCGGCATCAATGACATATACGTCAATCGAATTGTCAATGTCAAAGCTCTCTGTGATATCGGTATTGAGTTCCTCACCGTCATACAAATCAGGTGTTACCAGCATGCTGCCCTTGCCTTGGGTTTCTACCGGGCTGAGCAGTGCCGTACCATAG
>CALGRC010000081.1 GCA_937959315.1 uncultured Clostridia bacterium
AACGCGAGCTTTTGCTTGTTGTGTAACGATATTTGCTGATTTCGCGGCCTATTTTTTCATTTTTACTTTACAGTGCCAAATACAATTTTCTCATTCCAAATGAAATACTTCCTCCATATTCGCCCACCATTCGCCCGCTGCCCGCGTTTCCAGCGGCTGCTGGCAAGGCTCGCAGCACGCCCACCATTTCTGGTTGATGGGGTCGTCCGCCATTTTTTGCATATCTTTTTCAAAATCCTTTCCCACATACTCAAAATACGCGAATAGATAATTGTCCTTTAAAAAAATCGAGTAATTGCGCATATTGCACGCGCGGATCAGCGCCTGTATCTCCGGCCAGACGGCCGCGTGCAGCCGTTTGTACTCCTCGATTTTATCCGCTTTGACGCGGATCACCTGCCCATACCGTTTCATATTGCAATCCCCTCCTTACCGATACCCGTTCACCGTTTCAAACATCGCTACGATATTTTCCGGCGGCACGTCCGGCATAATGTTGTGCACCGTGTTGAACACCCAGCCGCCGCCCGGCGCCAAGATTTCAATATTGCGCTTGACGTGGTCTACGACCTCCTGCACCGTACCGCGGTTGAGCACCGCGCGGGTATCGCACCCGCCGCCCCAAAAGGTAATGTCCCTGCCAAATTCCCTTTTCAGCTTCTCCGGCTCCATATCCCGCGCCGAAATCTGCACCGGGTTGATGATATCATACCCAGCTTCAATCAAATCCGGGATCACCGGGTAAATTGACCCGCACGAATGCAAAAAGGTCTTCATCCTGCTGTGTTTATGTACATAATCGCACAGTTTTTGATGCCGCGGCTTAAACAGCGTCCGGTAAATGTCCGGGTTCATAAACATCCCCGTATCGGTGCCCAAATCGTCCCCAAACCGCAGGACGTCCACCACATCGCCCACCGCGTCGCATACCTTTTCCAGCGTCTGCAAATGGATTTCCAGCAGCGTTTCCAGCAGTGCCTCCACCTTTTCCGGTTCCAGCACCAAATCCATCAAAAAGTTGTCAATCCGCCGCAAAAACGTGCCCCATTCAAACAGGTTGCACCCACACACAATGGTGATGGCACGGTCGGTTTTGGAGCGCAAATCCAGCGCCCTTGCCCGCAGCTTTTCCCAAAAATCCGCGCTGGTATCGTCCCACGGGCTGTGTACAAATTTCTGCCACAGCACCCGGTCCATCGCCGACCGGATCTCCTTGAAATCATCCGGGTACCCGTCCGCGTACGGAAACACCAGCTGGTCAAAAAAGGTCGCGCCCGCCGGCATTTTGGCAATCGCCTCGCCGTTATTCCCATAGGCAATCTGACTGCCGTCCGCCTGCATTACCGGATGAAACCACGACGGATACTGCGCAATGCTGCCGTCCGCCAAAGTGGCGTCGTGCCAGTCCGCCGCGCCGGTGTGAAACGAACGCCCCACATCCACCACGTCCACGTGAAATAAATCCAAAACTTCCTCCTCCGGCTGCGTCACCTGCTGCACCACGTCGTATACCTTGTTCGCCTTGTTTTCTATCCCGGTGTGCTTGACCAGCCGGTTGTACGCAATCGCCGATATCCCCGAGCTCGGCGTCCCGCCCAAATCCACCGGGATTTTGTCCGGTTCCTTGTGGTTGATTGCTGAAAGTACCCGTTCTCTTGCGGTCATATACCCATCATCTCCATTTCTTATTGCCTTTATTATACATATTTTTTAACCACCTCCCGCATCTCGTCAATACGGTTTTCCATATCCTCCACCAGCTTCAGCTGTGTCCGCGCACGGTCGAGGTTTTGACCCTCGCGGTGGATGCGGAAGTAAGTGTCGCCGTTTAAGTGGTCGCCCAAAAAGCGGATGCCGCACTCGAGCGTCATCAGGATGGCAGATTCGGACAACAATGCGGTCTCTTTGGGGGTGATGCTGTCTCCGACAGCTTCCAAAAACCCGCGGGTAAATTGGTCAAAAAGAGGCAAATTTAAGCAAACTTTCGACAAATCCTGTTCATCTTCCTCCACTAAATTAGCACCAAACCGGATAGAATCGCCGAAATCGTACAGCAGAGAACCAGGCATAACGGTGTCCAGATCGATCACACACAGCCCTTCGCCAGAGAATGCGTCAATCAATACATTGTTTAATTTTGTGTCGTTGTGCGTTACGCGCAGCGGCAGACTGCCGTCTGCAAGCGCGTCCACAATCAAACCGCCCAGTTCCCGGTGCGCCATGGCAAATGCAATTTCCGGCAGCACGTCCTTTTTGCGCCCCATTTTGTCCTCCTCCACCGCGCGGGCAAAATCGGCAAACCGCGACCGCGTGTTGTGGAAATTGGGGATGGTTTCGTACAATTCATCTGCCGGGAAGTCGGACAGCATGGTCTGGAACCGGCCAAACGCCTTTGCCGCGCAGTAAAAATGCCGCGGGTCCTCCACCACCTGGTAGCTGGTGGTGCCGCCCACAAACCGGTACATGCGGAATACATCGCCGTCCGTCGTACGGGCAAACCACTGCCCGTTATGGGTGGGGATGAGCGTCAGCGTCTCGCGCAGCGGGTCGCCACCGCACGCCAGTATCTTCTGCCGCAGGAAATCGGTCACGCGCACGATGTTTTCCATCACCTGTTCCGGGTGCGGGAACACGTCGGTATTGATACGCTGCAAAAGATACTCGCACTGGCTGGTTTTAATCAGGTATGTATGATTGATGTGCCCTTCGCCATAGGGGGCTGCCATCAGCAGACTGCCGCGGATGGCAAACTGCTGCGCGATCTGACTGGGTTCATATGCCATCGTAGTATCCCTCCTGTATCATCGCCTGCATGGCGGCGACTACGGCTTCTTTGTCCTCCCGATAGGTCATGCCGTACCATTGGTCGCTGTTGGGCAGTACTTTCACGGTCGCCTTGCCTGATTGGATCAGGTTATCCACCACAAATGGCAGGAAGTATTCCCCCTTTTGCAGGTCGCCGTGTGCCAAAAAGTCCTGGAAACCCGCCTCCAAATCGGCAAAAATCGCCGGTGTAAAGCCCCATAGATTCATGGATACCAGCGTGCCCTGCGGCAGGTCGTGCCATCTTTCGCCGTCCTCGGTGTACTGGAAATGTTTGATTTTGGTACGCTCGGTGATGTTTTGCAGATACCCGTCCGCAATCTCGCATACGCCCCGCGCCACCGTCCCGTTTTCGGTCAGCGTCTTGCCTAATTCATACGCCACCATGCAAAAATCGTACCCTTTGGCCTGCGCCAGATGGTTGTACAGCGCGGTATAGGCGTTGCGGCCGTAATAATCATCGGCGTTGATGACCGCAAACGGCTCTTTCACGACGTCCTTGCAGCACAGCACCGCATGCGCCGTACCCCAGGGTTTTACGCGCCCGTCCGGGATGTGCTCCATGGTCTGGAACACATACTCTACCTGGATTTTTTTGGCAATGCGATCGCCAACCAATCGCCGGAAATCTGCCTCCATTTCCGGCTTGATGATAAACACCACCTTGTCAAATCCCGCTTTTTTGGCGTCGTAAATGGAAAAATCCAGCAAAACCTCCCCATTCGGGCCTATCGGCTCCATCTGCTTGAACCCTCCAAACCGGCTGCCCATCCCGGCCGCCATCACCACTAAGGTTGCTGTTACATCGAACATCCCGTTGTCCTCCGTATCCCCAATCCATCCGCAATTTCCATCAGATGGTCGATGTCCGACTGCACCAGCTTCCCTTCGGTATTGGGCGGCATATTGATGACCACGATATTGTCCGCTTCAAATACCGTCCTGCAGTTGGCAATGGTCTGCTGCACGTCCAGCAGCGGTTTTTGCTCGTAAATATTGCTATAAAACCAGCTGAACCCTTCTCTGGAGCAGATGGTCAGCTCAAACGGCAGATAATACCGGTTTCCCTGATAGGTATAGATTTTCGGGTCGTCTGCCCGGCACATGTTCGGGTCCCACAGCCGGAAATCACACGGGAACATCCGCAGCGGGTCGTTTTCCTGGTAATTTTCCGGCAAATACCGTTCCTCCGGCCCCGACGGCAAGTTAAAATCGTCCCCCACCGTGTGGTTGATGCCAATCTGGCAGCCCGGCTGCATGCGCTTGACATAATCGTACAGCCGCTCAAGCTGCCATTCGCGCCGCGCCTTATCCCACGGGCCGTCCAGCCACAGCTCCACAATCTCGCCGTAGCGGCCGTCCAACAGCTCGGTCAGCTGGTTTTGCATATAATCCAGATACGCCCCCGAAAAATCCTGCTTATAACTCGGTTCGCTCCTGTCCCACAGCGAATAATACAAGCCCAGCTTCAGCCCGTATTTCCTGCAAGCCGCCGACACCGCGGCAACCACGTCGGTGGGATTTCCTGAATTTTTCACGCAATAATCGGTATACTGCGTATCCCACAGGCAAAACCCGTCGTGGTGCTTGGTGATCATAATCACATAGTTCATGCCCGCTTCATATGCAGTCCTGACCCATTGATCAGCGTCAATCGTTGCCGGCTGGTAGCAGAGCGCCGGGATACTGCCGTCCGACCATTCCACATTGCCGAACGTGTTGACGCCGAAATGGATGAACATCCCGAATTTCCGTTCTATCTGCTGCTTCTGATATTCGTTTGGTTTGGTGTCCGGTACCGGACGGATTTTATTTGTACCCATATCGTTTTCTCCTGAAAATTAATATTAGCCTATCCCTTTCTCACAGCTCTGCCGGATGATTTCCACATACCGCCGCACCTTTTCCGGGCTGTTGCTTACCGTATACACATCCCGCTGTGCAATTTCCAGCGTGCAGCCTTTAGCTGCCTGCACCGTTTTGTCAATATGCTCTGCGGCAGCCGCTTCATCCAGCGTTGTCCCAACCCCCAAAAAGTTCGGGCTGGGTTTGCGGAAATACACAACCCGTTTGCCGCTTAACTGTTCGCCCATGATTTCTTCGTTGCACCACGGGGAAATGGACAGCTTGCGCAAATTGGGCAGTTTGCTCAGACACGGTTCCCACACAGGATCTACCGGCTCGCAGCAGCCGTAGGACAACAACCCGAACTGGCCGGCAACCTTTTGATACGCCGGGAAAATAAATTCTGCAAACATATCCTTTGAAACGCCGACCGTTTCCTGGGAATCCATAAAGCCCCAGACATCTTTGCTGGTCAGCACCCCGCTTTTTTCCTGTAACTCGTCGGTAAAGCATTTGCTGCCGTTGCCCAGCCATTCGGAAGAACAGGTGGGCAAAATGGCGCCGTTTTTACTTAAATAATCAAAATAAGCAAGGTAATCGTCCGCCAGCATATTCATCATCTGCTGAAACTCGTCCGGATAGTCGTACATGGCAAAAAACATATTTTCCATGCCCATCAAGTGCACCACGTCCTGGGTCAGGCATGAAACCAGCGCTCCCCCTTTGAGCCGCACCGGCAGGATATCGCCAAACAGGCCGTTCAGATAGTCTATCCGCTTTCTCGTCCCTTCCATATCCACATGGAAAGAGGATTTTTTCAGCTTGTGGAAATCCTCATGCAAATCAGAAATCACCGGGTCAAAATGATGCCCGACGCCCAAATCGGCATGGGTAACATGCAAATCCAAATCAAACGGCTTAAACCAGCACTGCGGGCTGACGCCGTAAAAATCATCCACAACAAAATCGTCGCCAAACAATGTGTGATTGACAAAATTGGCATACAGGGACGCTTCAATCCCGCGCGCTTCCTCCCCCTCGCACCGCAGCAGCGGCGGGATGATTTCATCGCGGAAGGTATCCAGCTCAATGGTTATCATCGGGCGCTCCTGTTCAAACGCACCATGCTTTTCCCACAGCCGGCGGAGCTCTTCCATCTCCGGCGATACCGCACATTCGTGTTGCTGTTTGGCCACCTCGCGGAGGATGGCGCGGTCTTTCGCATCAATCATGTTTATTCCTCCCCCAAATCAAATTATTCCCGCGGCAGCTGTTCCGCAAACGCCAGCTTCCCGCCGCACTTGTGCTCCTCAAATACGATAATCTCGTTTTCCCCGGTGTGCAGCAGCTCTTTTGGCAGATACAGCCCGTATTCCGGCCCGATATCCCAGTACCGGCCCAGGTTGAACCCGTTGACCGTCACAAAGCCTTTGCCCCAGCCCCGCATATCCAGGAATGTATCCGCACACTCCGCTATATCAACCAGAAATTGATAGAACGCCGGCTCGGTATATTCCTGCACGTTGGAAAATTGCAGCCCGTCCAAATCGTCCATCGGCAGGCAATGGATGTCATAGTCAAACAAAAACTGCTGCCCATGGATAATGCCCTCGGTCACGCCTTTGGCGTCCTTCATTTTGGGGCCATAGTTGATTCGCGCCAGATTTTCCACCAAAACATCCAGCGCCACGCCGTTTTCGCCAATTTCCAGCGGCAGCTGCTGCTTTTGCTTGCGGTCAATGACGCCCAGCTGCCTGCCGTCGGCAAACACCAGCGCCCGGTCGCGTACCTCCTGCAAAATAACCGGCGCTTCGGGCCGCGGCCCTTCGATTTTTGTGCGGTATAAAATATACCCGTAGTCCTGGTCAAACCGTTCCATCGGATACGGCACTGCCGAATGGATTTTCTTTCCAATCATATCCAGCGCGTCAAACAGCTGGACGCTGCCCGTTGCGAGATGAGAGCCGTAATTGATTTTCGCGCCGTCTTCCGGCAGCGGTTCGTCCGGGATTTTTGTATATTTCGCCAGGCACTCCCGCATCAGGCGGTACTTCGGCGTAATATCGCCGCATTCGTTCAGCGGCGCGCCGTAATCGTAGCTAGTGGTGTCCGGCTGGTACCCCCTCGCCTCGTCTATGTAATTCGCGCCCGCCATAAACCCGTAATTCGTCCCGCCGTAGAACATATACAGGTTGACCGAACCGCCCAGTTTCAATATCTCGTCCAATTCCACCACGCACGCTTCGTCGCTTCTGCCCTTGCTTGCGTCCGGCTCGCCCCAATGGTTGAACCAACCGTTCCAAAACTCCGCGCAGAAAAACGGCGCACCGGGCTGATACTGTTCCATGATTTCCTTTGCCGCCGCCCCGCGGCTTCCAAAATTCGCCGCCATAAACACGTCCGGCATGGTTCCGCCCTGCAGCATGAAATGCCCCGGGCCGTCCGCCGTAAACAGCAGCGTATCGTCAAATCCCAACGCTTGAAGTTTATCCTTGAGCCATCTCATATAGGTGTGGTCGTTGCCGTAGCTGCCGTATTCGTTTTCAATCTGCACCGCAATGATATTGCCGCCCTTGTCCAGGCTGTGCGCCGCCAGCATGGGAATCAGCTTGTCGTACCAGTCGGACACCGCGGCGATGTACCGCTCGTCCATGCACCGCAGGCGGATGTTTTCATCCTTCAGCAGCCATGCCGGGAACCCGCCGAAATCCCACTCGCCGCAGGTATACGGGCTGGGACGCACAATCGCATACATCCCCGCCGCCTGGATTTCATCCAAAAACGCGCAGATATCATACATACCATCAAAACAGAATACCCCTTTCTGCGGTTCGTGGATGTTCCACGGAATAATGGTTTCCACCGTATTCAACCCCATCAGCCTTGCTTTATAAATAATATCCTTCCACTTGCCGCGCGGCATGCGGAAATAGTGCACCGCGCCGGATAAAATCCGGAACTCCTCGCCGTTTAAATAAAATTTTCCATCTTTGATTTGTAACATAATTGATGTCCCTTCCTATCCTAGAAATATTTTTCCACCAGCTGCGCTACCAGCCGGTAATCCCCGCCGCCCTGCGCAAACTGCTTCTCATTGTAAATCCAATCTAGTTCTACATCCGCCAGATGGTCATAAAACGCATTGGCCCGCCAGGCCTCCCGGCCGACCGCCTGCGGCAATCCCAGCTCGACATATTCTTCATCGCGTCCTAAAATCCCCAGCAAATGCTGCCAGAACAGCTCCCAGCGTCTGGCGTAATACTGCCCGATCAAGCCCGACCACTCCCGCCAGGCATAGTCAAACAGCACTGTGCTCTCATCCGGCCCCCAAATGGTCAGCAGCGCAGTCGCATTATAGTCATACAGCGCCCGTTCCTCGGCATTTCCCGCATGGCTGCGTGCAGCCTCTACCCAGTTTTGGAACCGGTATTCCGGGCGCAAATCCACCAGCGCATCCAAATCGTACAGCAGCTCCTGGAATTGCCCCGAAAATTGCCGCAGCCCTTCGATATCCCGGTTTAAAAACGCATGGGCGGCTTTGCGGTGGATTTCATATGCGTAATTGCTGAGCGCCTGCCGCAAAAAGTCTACCATATCAAACCAATACCCATCGGTATTGCTGTCAACCTGCTGCAATAATTTGACGGCCTCTGCCAGGCGGCCGTTTCCATAAGGGAAAATAAACCCTTCGTTTGGCCCGGATTTTTTTACTTCCACCGCAGGCCGCGCGCAGATAACGGAGCTCGATTCCACTTCGTTGGTGCCCGGCGCATAGACCGTTTTTAACAAAATCTGCCACGCCTGATAGGCGTTCGGATCGGCCGTCCCATACCGGCGTTCCACGTAGCTTGCCAACCATTCCTCTATCGGTTTTGCACCGTCCGCCGTCAGCATTTCAAACGCCAAATCATAATAGGCCGGGTTTTGGTTGATCCCTTCCATAAACAGCCCAGTTCCGCATACATCGATACCTTCACTGCGCAAGACATGGTACCGGTCGGCCGCCAAACGTTGCAAATCGCCGTGCAACTTTGTCCGCCCGCCAAAATTGTGCAGCTCGCCGCAAACAAATGGATATCCCCAGAAATTTTCTTTTTTATGATAGGTATTACCATTCAAATCCAGAATCAACAGCCGCTCCTTCGGGACTGCATAGGCAATCCCCTTGCGGATCGACCACGCCTGCATCACCCAAACGCCGGTTTCATCCACACGGTATACAAGGTCGGCAATGGTCTGGCCGACCGCCGTCAAATACGCCTCTCCCTCTACCGGCGGGGTACCCTCGTGAAACGGGTCGGCTGCATAATACCCGTGCAGACCGAACAGGCATTCCATATGCTTGAAAAATAATTTCCCAATTTTATCAAACAACGGGTCTGTCGGGTCAAGCTGTGCCGAGTCGCTGACCCCCCACCAAACCGACTTGATTTGTATGTTGCTTTCCGGGTACAGTTCTTTCAGCTTTTTTGGCACATAGCCGGAAAAACCCTGCTGGATTGGCAGCATACCCAACTCCAAAACGCGGTTCATAATCTTTTGCCCCAATGCCAGATGGCTGTCAATCCAGCTTTTGGGCAACGGACCTGCAAACCCCTCGATATTGGTCATCCACTGCCATGCTAAAAAAGCCGGACCGCACAAAAATGCCCGGATATCTGCGTCGGACATTCCAAGCTCGGACAGCGTATCATACCACACCGCCTCAACGCCCACGCTGCACAGCGGCATATTGACGCCGTTTAACGCCATAAAGTCAATTTCCTTTTCCCAGCGCTCCCAATCCCACCAGCTGGCGGAATAGTTGACGGTGCAATAGTTCAAATACACACGGTATTGCTGGTCTATCACCCGGCGCACAGGCTCCGGCTGCGGCAACATTCCGGGCAGCTCGATATTGGAACCGCACCAGGAAAGGTTGACCTTTACGGTGTATTTCAAATACCACCCCAGCGCCGCGGCAATGCTGACCGGGGAATTTCCCGTCAATACCAGCCGCCCGTTTTCCCAGCCAATCTCATACACGTCGCGGCCTTCGTCAGGCTCGCACCAGCGATAGTCTACCTGCCGCCAATGCTGCGGCAGCACACGGGAAATCAGTTTTTTTACCGCCGTATCAAATTGTTCCTGTATCATAAAAACCCCTTCTCTTTTTCCATATCGGTTTACCGCTGTTCCTGATAAACGCCCACAAACGATAGCGTCGGCTGCCATCTGGATTCTTCTATGGTGATTTTTATTCTATCTGTTGTAACCATATCAAAGCAGCAAATTTTTTTGTATCCAACTACTGTACCGGCATACAGAGGCTTCCATTCCCCGGAATCGAAATATGCTATTTTGAATTTTTCAATCCGCTGCCCCTGCCGGATGCACTCCTGCAGCACAATCCTGTCAAACGTCGAAACGGCGCTCAGCTTGATTTCAATATTTGCCGTTTCAACCCCTTCGTCTGTACACCAATAAGTATCCGGGTTTTGCTGCAGCATTGCTTCAGCCGCAAACCCGTCTTTTGTGTTATCCGCAGCAATCTGCGCGCCGTCTGCAACATTTTTTCCAAACGTTTTCCGGATAAACTGCCCCAATTCACGCAGACGCTGTACGTCGTTTTCATGGAACAGCCCCTCTTTGTTGGGCGGGATATTCAGCAAAAAGCAGCTGTTGCCTCCCACCGAGCCATAATAGATCCGGATAAGTTCATCCAGGCTGCGCACCTGATTGTCATGTGCTTCATGATAAAACCACCCCGGCCGTATGGAAGTATTGACCTCGCAGGGATACCACATCAGCTCCGGTTCATTGCGGATGACTTCGCGGCTGCCTAAATCCTCGTCGTCATAGGAAAATTTCTTAATAAACTCGGCGTCGTCCGCCTGCTGGGAACGTTCTGCAATTTTGCAAATATCCGCGCACGATACCGGCACCACGCTCCATTCAGATTCCCGGCTCTTTCCGGCCTCGTTGCCGCACCACCTCACATCCGGCCCGCAGATGCTGATGACCGCCTCCGGCTGCAATTCCCGGATAAGGGCGTAATAGGCCTCCCAGTCGTAGTACTGTTTCCGGCCGCTCGCCCCTTCGCCGCAGGCACCGTCAAACCACACGCAAAAAATATCCCCGTAGTTTGTCAATAACTCCCGCAGCTGGTTTAAAAAATAGGTATTATATGCGTCGCAGTCGTCGCCGTACAGCGGGTGGTTCCTGTCCCACGGGGACAAATAAACGCCAAACTTCAGCCCTTCTGCCCGGCAGGCGTCCGAAACTTCCTTTACCACATCGCCCTTCCCGTTTTTCCAGGGCGAATTTTTCACACTGTGTTCTGTAAATGCACTCGGCCACAGGCAAAAACCGTCATGGTGCTTGCAGGTCAGAATCAGCCCCTTGATACCCGCGTCCTTACAAGCCCTGACCCATTGGGCTGCATCGAGCTTTTCCGGCCGAAAAATACCCGGGTCTTCTTTTCCGCTTCCCCATTCGCTGTCCATAAAGGTATTGACGCCGAAATGGACAAACGCATTCATCTCCATCCGATTCCATTTCAGCTGCCGCTCCGACGGGGCAATTTTTGCAACTGCTTGTATATCCATAAAACATCCTCCCATTCTGCTTTGACAGTATACTTATATCTTACAATCCGACTCACCAATACATGCGCCATGGCCGCAGCGCCCGTACCAGCGCTTCCATATAAAAATAGTCGCCCCATATCATGCACTCGTCAACCGAATCGTCGGTATAGCGCCCATGCAGCAAAATCCCGTTGGATTCCGGCACATTTGCCGTTGTGTGCCTGCCGGCCAGCACAAGCAGCAAATCCACCGCCGCGCGTTCGTACCGCTGCCGCATATCATCCGCCAGCGGCAGCTGCCTTGCCAATTCCAGCAGCCCGCACGCCGCAATGGCCGCAGCAGATGTATCCTTTGGCGTATCCGGCTCGGTCAGCGCAAAATCCCATGCGCACATCCCATCCTCCGGCAAATGTGCAAGGAAATAATCCGCCGCCTGCTTGCTATAAGCCAGGCACTGCGCATCCCCGGTATACCGATAGGCCAGCGCCATCCCGTAAATGCCCCACGCCTGCCCGCGCGACCAGCAGCTATGGGCATTGAGGCCCTGATGCGTGCCCTGTTCTACCAATTCTCCCGTTTTTATATCCAGCCGGCACACCTGGATGGTCGAGCCGTCCGGCCGGAATAAATACCGCTTCACCTGCGCCAAATGCCGGTTTGCCTTCTCGCGAAAACTGCCGTCGCCCGTCGCTTCGCCCGCCCAAAACAACAGCGGCAGGTTCATCAAGCTGTCAATGATAAACCGTCCCAAAAAGGGGGACGGCTCCTGCATATCGCCGTTTTGCTGCAAAATCCCAGCATTTGGCTGATACCGCCCCAGCAAAGCATATGCCGCCTGTACCGCCGTCTGTTTCGCGTTCGTGTCGCCAGTCACCCGGTAATCCGCCAGGCAGGATAAGCTATACAAAAACCCAATGTCATGGTGCCCCAGCACTTCCATTTGTTCCAGACGGCGGTTAAAAGAATTGGTATGTTCTTTTGCGCGGTTTAAAAACTGTTCCTCGCCGGTAACTTCATAGGCCAACCACAGCATACCGGTAAAAAAACCGGCGGTCCAGTCCGAACCAAGTTCTGTTGTTGCATTTGGCACCGGCTGATACTGCAAGCCTACGCTGCACGCCGAAGGAAAATCCACTGCAAACGCCTGTGCGTTTTCCTCTGTCTTTTTTAGCGCATACTCCCACGCATGCTTCAAATATGTATGTTCTGTTTGGTTCATATCGCTTTCTCCTGTTTCCATAGTATGTTCAATGCAACTCTTGCACAAACTTTCCCCTTTCTCATATATCCGTTGCCAACGATACCTATTATAAAGGGCAACTCGCGCCTTACACAAGAAACAGTTTCGTCAATCACCATGCAAAATAACAAAAGCAGCGGAAAAATCAAAGCAAAAAAACAACGCCAGCGTACAAAAAAACGCCGCAGTCAAAACACTGCGGCGTTCATCCCTGATTCAACCAATTATTTTCAAAAAACGCAGCCTTTTACGGCATATTTCCCTCTTCAGCAACATACCGCTGATAAGCCGTATCCAAATATTCCTGTACCTGTTCAACCCCCATCGCCTGCAGCTGGGCTGCAAACGCGTCATATTCAGACAGCGGGACATCCCCAATGATAAACCGAATCTCCATTTCGCGGACATATGCTTCAATCTCCCGGCGCAACTGCTGTATCCTGTCTTGCTCCACATTGGTAATTAACGCGACCGGCAGGCGAAACAGCGTTGGACCGCCGGCATTCCAGGAAAGCACAGCGTCGTATTGTTCGGTATAATGATATAACGGCTGCTGCGAAGATGGCCAGTTATCTACGACAAACGGCAATACCTGCCCATTGCCGTAATTAAAATACCGCGCACGGCTGTATAATTGGCTTTCCGGATACTCGACTGGATCCAGACCAAAATTCAAAAATGTGCTGCCTTCCTGCGTATAATTCCAATCCAGCATTTTCGCCGCAAGCTCCTGATGACGTGACCGTGTGGTAATCAGCGCGCCGTATTGCGTTTCCCCCGGCGCGTCCAGCACCCGGCGGGGATGTTCCCCTGCCGCCAGCACAGGCGGCCGTACCCCCACAAGTTCCCATGCTGCGCCGTTTTTCATATCCGCATGATAGATCCATTCTTCCATCTGGTCGGCGTTATCAACGGCAGACGCCGCCGCAAGCCCGTCGGTCACCCGATGCCAAAGGTTGTCGTCGCTGATATTGATAAAATTCTGATCCAGCAGGCCGTTGGCATACCAGCGGTTCATATCTGTAAAAAACTGCCTGCATGCCGGATTGGTATACCCATACGCCACATGGCCGTCCTGGATATACCATCCCGGATACATATAATATGCCGTCCCAAACAGTCCTTTTAAATCTTCCATACTGACCAGCAGCGGCACAATCCGTGGTTCCAGCGCCCGGAACTGCGTCAAAGTGTTTTCCCACTGCGCAATCGTTTCCGGCTCCGGCAATCCCAGACGGTCTAACAAATCCTTCCGTATCACCAAGCCGCCGCTGCTGCGTGGACTGTCCAGCGCGCTCGCCTTCAGGTAATAATACAAGCGGGATACCGTCCGGTGCGGCCGGTTTTCCGTCCACGCCAGATACGCCGGCGAATAAAGGCCCAGGTCGCCTTTGATGTCTACAAAATAATCGCCGTACGACGCATATCCCATATCCTCTGCCAGATCGTTCAAATTGCAAAAAAGGATATCGGGTGCCAAATCCGATTCGCACATAACGCGCAGGTTCATGGACTGCCCGGTAAACCAGTCCCCAACAAACTGCACCTTCACGCCAGTCTTTTCCTGATACGCCCGTACCATTTCAGAATCATTGAGCCCATCGACATACCCGCTGGTCCAAACCTTCAGCGTAACGTCTGTTTCCAGCGGATAATCCGACTGGACAGCCGGGTTGGCAGGCGGCTGTCCCGCGCATCCGGCAAAAACAGACAGCAACAGGGAAACGGCAAATACAAAAGCCCACTTTTTCATCCTTGCCCTCCTCCCATTTTCCGGAATTCACTCGGTACTGTCCCCACGTATTTTTTGAACAGGCGGGTAAAGGTGGCGGTACTGGCGAACCCACACCGCTGCGCAATATCTGAAAACGGGACATGGGAGTTCAAAATCAGCTTCTTAGTCTGTTCAATCCGGTAATAGTTGATATAATCCAGCAGCCCCATCCGGAATACCGCCTTGAATTTTTGCGTCAAATAGGAGGGCGTAATGGAAAATTCCTCCGCAATCATCCTGACAGAAAGATTCGGGTCGTGAAAATGTTCTTTGACATATTCCGCAACGTCCACAGCCAGCTGGTTATCTTCCTTGGCACGTCTCAGCATTGTCACAAACGAAACAAAAATATCCTCAACTAAATTTGAAACCTCGGAAACCGAACGGCAGGGGGATACATCATACTCTGTATAATAATCTGTCCATTCATTTCTGGAAGCATCAGAAAGCAGTAAATCGTTAAAGACAATATCAATCGAACGCGAAGTGAATGCTTTTACATCAGACAGGCGAAATTGACGCGCCTGAACCATTTCATAGAAATCGCGGATGGTTTGCCGTACGCTGTCTATATTACATTCCAAAATCTGCACGGTCAGTTTTTTGGTGTAATCGTTGTAAAACTCTTTGATATCTTTTACATCAGCGATATCTCTGTAGGTCATGATACCGAAACGCTGCGCATCCTTGCCGCATTCCAGCAGCTCCTGCGCCTCCTCCAGCGCGGCGGCAATATTTGCAATCCCTTCACATGGGGCGCTGACCGCCGCATAAAACCGTGCGCCAAAGTATTGTTCCATTTTTTGCAAGCTGACCTCCAGACTGGTTTTCAATACTTTCTCGTGCTGTTTTTGCGATGCGGCCAGTATCACCAGGCTGTTTGCCTCATGCGTCATATGCAGCTCGCAGCTCGTCCCCAAAATTTCTTCAAAAATATTGGTAAATGCCGCATACGCCAGTTCTATACCAAGGTCATTTGTTTCTTTCAGCGTCCCCGTATCTGCCGCTTCCACCTTTAGCAAGGTAAAATAGCTGGCATTCTTATCATTTAAAACCGCCAAAATCCCATCCTGTGAAAACTGCTGGTCAACCAGGACCCGTTTAAACCGTTCGTCCTGTAAGCGTTTCTGATAGGAATCCATTTCATCCAGCAATTTTTTTCGTTCACCAACAATGGAATGTACCTGTTCATATATCACACTGTATTCATTACTCCGCTTTTTGTCGTTTTCACGTACACCCGGGAACAACGACAGGATGGCCTGGACCGGCTTCATCTGTTTTTTGGTAAAAAACCATGTAATGACGCCGCCGGAAAGCAGGGCCAGTATAATAGAAGCAATATTGATATTCCGCGCCAGCTGTGTGCTTTGGGTAACATATGCTTCCTTTAGAAAATAATATATCTTAAACTTTGCAACACGGGCCGCTGCGGTATAATACCGCCCATCCTCCAGCCGGACCGTACTTAGCTTATTGCTCTGATAAATATTGGTTTGCGCCTCCACATCCAGCAAATCCACATGCTCCAGCAGCGGCGCATCATTGCTGTACAAAAAATTGTTATCTGTATCCGCCAGAACGAGCACCGCGCTGCCATCGTACATTTCACGGTTTAAATAAACACCCTCCAGCACATCCTTTGGCAGGCTGATGACAACGGTTGCCGCGTTGGTCTGGGCCACATCCACATACAGGCTTTTCATAAACAGGATATCCCCGTTTTCCAGCCGTACAAAATCGCCGTCGTGGTATTCGGAAACATGCGTGTTCCACGTTTCAAAAGGGACGTCCGCCCCGTCATAATTGAGCTTGTGGAAGCTGGCGGTATCACATGCGGTGTCCGGCGTTACAGCCAAATTTAGGTTGTTGAACACAACATAAACCGAATAAAGCGGCGACTGCACTGAGCCGGCAATCCGGCGCAGCTCCTCCCGAAGCCCCCTGACGGCAGACGGGTTCATCGCCTCCTCGGGGTGCATGGCCAGAAACCGGTTGACAGCCTCATTTTCATAAAAAGCATTATAGGTCCTGTCCATGCTGCGCGACATTTCATCAAAAAAAGAGAGCTCGTTTTCGACCATCGGGCCGGCCACCTGCGCGGCCATGCTGTTCATTGCAGAAAACGTACTCAGCTGCGCCAGTAAAATCATGCCAACCGGCACCAATACCATCATCAGCGATGCGAATAATAATTGAAAGAAGACACTGCGGTTTCTTTTCATTGAAATTCCATCCTCGGTTTGCTGTTTTCCTATAGTTTACTATTTCCAAACCGGAATGTCAATCCCCTGTCAAAATCCTCCGCTGCCAAACGGGCGGAACACCATCCCTTATATACAGCCGTGGGGGGCGGGGGTAAAAACGGGCACGCGCCACCGCCGCAGCAATTAGCGAGTATTTAATGGGAGATCAAAAAAA
>CALGRC010000082.1 GCA_937959315.1 uncultured Clostridia bacterium
CTGCCCCACCGCGTTGGCGTCTTCTAGCTCACCCACATTGCGCGGGTTTGCAAAATGGTCCATTACCTTTTCGCTATACATCCTCATTTACCCCTTTCTACTTCCTCATACAGCGGCGACATCTGCCGCAGCCGCTCCACAATCTTTGGCAGCACCTCCAAAAGCTTGTCCGCCTCTTCTTTGGTGTTGTCCTCGCCCAGGCTGATACGCAGCGACCCGTGCGCAATGCCGTGCGGCAGCCCAATGGCCAGCAGCACATGGGACGGGTCCAGCGACCCAGACGTACACGCCGAACCGGACGACGCCGCTATGCCGTTCATATCCAACAGCAGCAGCATACCCTCGCCTTCAATATACTCAAACGACACATTGATATTGCCGCACAGCCGGTTGGTTGGATGCCCGTTCAGCCTGCAATAGGGGATTTTTTCCATAATCCCGCGGATGATGTAATCCCGCAGCGCCGCAATTTTTTCGGCCTTTGCAGGGATATCCTGTACTGCCAGCGCAATGGCTTCGCCCAGCCCCACAATCCCCGGCAGATTTTCGGTGCCCGCCCGCTTATTCTTTTCCTGGGCGCCGCCCTGTATTAAGTTGTCAATGCGTACCCCCTTGCGGATATACAGCGCGCCGACACCCTTGGGGCCGCCAAACTTGTGCGCCGACAGCGAAAGCATGTCCACCGGCAGCCGGGATAAATCAATATCCACCACGCCCACCGCCTGCACAGCGTCGGTATGGAACAAAATATGGTGTTCCCGCGCAATTTTACCAATTTCCGCAATGGGCTGTATGGTGCCGATTTCATTGTTGGCATACATGATGCTAATGCAAATGGTCGTATCCCTGATGGCCGCTTCCACATCCTTTGGCGACACCTCGCCGTCTGCATTGACCGGCAGATAAGTCACTTCATAGCCCTGTTTTTCTAAGTATTGGCAGGTGTGCAGCACCGCATGGTGCTCAATGGCCGATGTGATGATGTGGTTGCCCTTCCGGCGGTTGGCAGCCGCCGCGCCCTTGATGGCCCAGTTGTCAGCCTCGCTGCCGCAGCCGGTAAAATAGATTTCCTGCGGCATACAGCCCAGCGCATCTGCCACCTGCCCCCTTGCCCGTTCTATGGCAGCATGCGACTGCTGCCCCAGCGCATAAATGGACGAGGGGTTGCCGTAATTCTCTGAAAAATACGGCAACATTGCCTTTAAAACTTCCGGTTTTACCGCAGTAGTCGCGGCATGGTCAAAATAAATCATGGTTCCTTACTCCCTTTCCATATCGGTTAAAACAACGGGCTGTACACGCGCGTTTGCAAAACCGCATAAACCTGCTCCGGCGTCTTTCCGGCCGCATTCACCATCAAAATACCATGGTACGCTTGCGAAGGCGCAACGCCCTGCGTCATAAAATTAGCCGATTCCATCTGCCCGGGCATCCGCGCAGTGCGGTATACCACCGCATCAATACCGCCGTGATAACCATGCAGCGGTACCACCTGGTACCCGCGGCTTTGTAATAACGCCGCAACCTGCTCCAATCCACTTTCCACTGCCACCGTCATATATGCCATCCTCCCGTTTTTACGGGTAGTATCTGCAAATATGCCCGGTTTATTCGATATAGCCCTGGTCGGCCAGCAGCCCGTCCGCTTTTATCGCACCAGTCGCCAGTTGGTCACACCGTTCATTTTCTTTATGCCCGGCATGGCCTTTGACCCACATCAGCGTCACATGGTGCCGTTCCAATTGTGCCAGCAAACGGCGGAACAAATCCTCATTTTTGGCCTTTTCCGTCTTGGTGCGCATCCAGCCGTTTTTGCTCCACTTTATAATCCACCCCTGGTTGACAGCATCCACCAAATATTTAGAATCACTGTACAGCGTCACATCGCACGGCTCCTTCAAAAGCTCCAGCCCCGTTACCGCCGCCAAAATTTCCATCCTATTGTTGGTGGTGCATAAAAAACCCTGTGAAAGTTCCTTTTCATGCCCTTTGTATTTGAGAATGACACCATAGCCGCCCTTACCGGGATTCCCGCTGCATGCGCCGTCTGTAAAAATTTCTACCTGCTTACGCTGGTTCATTTGTATCACCTTTTATATACCCTATTTTCCGCCCAACTAACAGGCAAAATTAAATTTTGTCAAACTGCAAAAGAAAACGGGCGGTATCCGCCCGTATTTACTGCAAATATGCCGAAATCTAAATGGTATCGGTAAAATCCCGTGTATCTTCAGGATTTTCTTCCAGCTTGCCGCCGGCGCCGCCGTCAATCTTGCTCAGCATAAATTTATCAATAGACGGATAGACCGCAAACACCGTGATAAACCCAATCATCGAAAACAGGATGATGGGCGTCAGTACAAACAGCGCAATGGGATACAGCAGGCAGGCCAAAATAATCGCCCCGTTGATAATAAAAATCAAAATATTGAGCGGCAGCCGTGCAAACGTAAACAGCAGGGCATTGCGCAAAAGCTGTTTTAAGGTCAACTGGAACGTAACCATCATAACATAAATATAAAAATGCATGACCACAAACGCTACGGCAATGATAGTAACGATAGTCGCCCCCACCGTAGACAGCATTGCCAAATCAGGCATTTGCACCGGCATCATATATACATAAAATACAAACGCCACATACAGCAGCACCGCAGCTACCACATCTATCAGGCCTATCAGCACGCCCTGCTTATAATTTTTCCGGAAATGCTCCCGGAAATCACTGAAGACCCATGCGTGCTCTTCCCGCTGGAAATTGCGTATCACATACGTAAACCCAGCGGTTGCCGGTCAGCCCAATGCCGACGATATCGCCGGTAAACACAAACAGCGGGACGCCGCCCATCCCTTCCAGCGTATTGTTGGCAATGGCGTTGGTGATGACCGGGTTTATCTGCACCGAAAGATACAGTCCCAGCATGAGCGGAATCAGTGTGACAAAATAAATGATATTGAGCCACACAAGTTTAGAAAATTTGCGGAAAAACAACTCAAAAAACAGGAAAAACCGGTGTTTTTCCGGTGCATTTTTAGAAACGCCCGGCCCTTCTTTTGTATATCTGCCGCTAAATAACCCCATTCTATGTTCCTCCCAATTTGCAGCAAAATCATAACCCATTAGTAGTATTATACCATATCCTTCGCAAAAAGCAATCATAAAGATTGTATTTTTCCCATCCATTCGATATAATAAAAAAAACGGGTGAAGGGAGAGAAAAACCATGGCAAAAACCGTACTCATTACCGGCGGGTCACGCGGCATCGGCGCAGCATGCGTACGCGCCTTTGCATCGTGCGGCTATGCCGTTGCATTCGGTTACTATAAAAGCCGCCAGGCAGCGTTGGCATTGGAACAAGCGCTGCCTGGCGTTTTCCCCATCTGCGCAGACGTCGGCGACCCGGTACAGGCAGACGGCCTTGTGCGGCAGGCAGAACTGCGGCTGGGGCACATTGACGTCCTCATCAACAATGCAGGCATTGCCCATCAGGCGCTGATCACCGATGTATCCAACGCCGGCTGGGCAAGGATGATGGACGTCAACGCCGGCGGGGCGTTTGCCTGCTGCCGTGCTGTGCTGCCCGGCATGATCCGCCGCCATTTTGGCCGTATTATCAATATTTCTTCCATATGGGGGGTAACCGGCGGGTCATGCGAAGTGCCGTACAGCGCTTCTAAAGCCGCCGTCATTGGGCTCACCAAAGCGCTGGCAAAAGAAGCCGGTCCCTCCGGCATTACAGTCAACTGCATTGCCCCCGGCGTCATTGCTACCGATATGAACAGCCATTTAAGCGAAGAAGATTTGCAAGCCCTCAGGGAGGAAACACCGCTGCAAACCATCGGCGACCCAGACGATGTCGCGCAGTGCGCGCTGTATCTGGCCGGCGCATCCTTTGTCACCGGGCAGGTGATTGGCGTGGACGGCGGCATGGCAATTTAAAGGGATTTTCGTGCTGTTTTCACACAATCAACACATTTTCCCGATATACTGGAACCATCATCAGAAAACAGAAAAGGGGGATGGCGTACATGGCAAAAATACTGGTGGTAGATGATGAAGAAAAAATCCGGGAGGTCATCCGGGAATATGCAGAATTTGAAGGCTATGAGGTAGCCGAAGCCAGCGACGGCATGGAAGCGGTAGAACTATGCCGCAGCCAGGATTTTGACGCCATTGTTATGGACATCATGATGCCCCGCATGGACGGCTTTTCCACCTGCAAATCCATCCGGAAATTTAAGACCATCCCCGTGCTGATGCTGTCAGCCCGCGGGGAAGAATACGATAAACTGTTTGGATTTGAACTGGGCATTGACGATTATGTGGTCAAGCCTTTTTCCCCAAAAGAACTCATGGCACGGCTGCATGTCATCATCAGCCGCAATAAGCAGCGGGCGGACAAACGCGAAATTTTAACCTTCGGCGGCCTAGAAATCGACATGGCCGGCAGGCGGGTACTGGTAGACGGCAAAGAAGCTGACATGACCCCAAAAGAATATGACCTGCTGTTTTACCTGGTCAAAAACCGCGGCATTGCCCTGACACGGGATAAAATTTTAAATGACGTGTGGGGGTTTGACTTTTACGGCGACGGCCGTACCGTTGATACCCATATCAAAATGCTGCGCAACAGCCTGGGCGCTTACCGGGATAACATCGTTACCCTGCGCTCGCTGGGCTATAAATTTGAGGCGGTGATACAATGAGGCAGCGGTTTGCAGATTTCAAATCGCTTAAATACCAGCTATGGCTGTATTTTGCCGTATTTGCAGCTTTTATTATGGTCATTTTGTGGCTTTTGCAAATCATCCTTTTAAACACTTTTTATGAACAGATGAAACTGCGCCAGATGGAAGCGCTTGGCGATTCTATTGTAGAACAATACGGGACATCCGGATTTGAAAACTTTGTAAACGAAAGCGCTTTCCAAAACGGCGTCATCATTCAACTCCTAGACCAAAACGGGAATGAATTGCTATCCACCAACCTGTTTGGCGGCCGGCCGCCGCGCGACAATCTGTGGCAGCTTCGTATCATACAGGAGCAGCTCACCCTGCATGGCGGAGGCAAAGCCTTTGTACTCGACCAAGAGTTTATGCACACCCATGCAGCGGCCTATATGGCGCAGCTATCTGATACTGACGGTTCTTCCGTCTACCTGTTCTTAAATTCCCCGCTGGCGCCGGTAGACGCAACCACGCAGGTTTTGCAAAACCAGCTTTTGATTGTAACGCTGATATCGTTGGTGTTGGCGTTTGTGCTAGCCTATTTTATATCCCGCAAGCTTTCCCGGCCAATCGCAGACATTACCGCGTCGGCGCGCGCGCTGGGGGCGGGCAATTACCATGTCACCTTCCATCAGGGCGGCTATACCGAGATCAACCAGCTTTCTGACGCGCTCAACCATACGGCAGTCGAGCTATCCCGCACCGATGAGCTGCGGCGGGATTTGATTGCCAACGTTTCACATGACCTGCGCACACCTTTGACCATCATCAAATCATATGCCGAAATGATACGCGATATTTCGGGCGGCAACGAGGAAAAACGCAACCAACACGCATCGGTCATTGTAGACGAAGCCGACCGGCTGAGCCTTTTGGTCAACGATATTTTGGACTTGTCCAAAATGGAGGCAGGCACCACCACGCTGGAATGTACCACCTTTGATTTATCTGAGCTTGCAGAGGAAATTGTAGAACGGTTCCGCGGGTTTGCTGACGGTTACCAGTTTGAAACCGACTGCACCAGCCCTGCACTGGTATACGCCGACCAAAAAAAACTGGAACAGGTGCTCTACAATCTGCTCATCAATGCCATGCACTTCACCGGCAGCGACAAGCGTGTTATTGTGCGGGTTAAAAAACGAAACCGCCAGGTACAGCTAACCGTAACCGACACCGGCTGCGGCATAGCGCCAGAAGATATCCCCCTTGTCTGGGACCGCTACTATAAAGCCAGCCGCACCAACAAACGGTCTGCTGTCGGCTCGGGCATCGGCCTGTCCATTGTTAAAAACATCCTTATCCTGCACCATGCCGCCTATGGCATTGACAGCGCTCCTGGGAACGGTTCTACCTTTTGGTTTACTTTACATGAGGCACAGCAGTAAAATTGCTGTGCCTCACTTTTTATGCCAATATTCATATTTTTACCGCCCGCCGCATAAAAAATAGGGAACACACCCAGCCGCACCCTTGCGGCAGACAGGAGGCAGCCGTGAAAGTTTGGAAACTGCTCTGCAAACTGACCGTTTTATTCCTCATAGGCGGATCTGCCTATTACGCCATCGAACTCTGGTGGCGCGGGTACAGCCACTGCTCCATGTTCCTGCTCGGGGGGCTGTGCTTTGTATTTGTTGGGCTTATCAACCAAGTGCTGCCGCGAAATTTGGGGCTTTTATGGCAATCGCTGATCGGCGCCGCCTTCATCTCTGCCGCAGAATTTGTCACCGGCCTGATTGTCAACGTATGGCTGGGCCTGCATATCTGGGATTATTCTACCTTGCCTTTCAACATCCTGGGCCAGATCAGCCTGCCATTTTTCTTTGTCTGGATTGCCCTGTCCTGCATTGCGATATTGCTGGACGATTGGATACGGTACCGATTTTTTGGGGAAAAACCGCCCAAATACAAGATATTGTAAAGGACATTATGCAAGCACCGAACGGCTATAAATATAAAATTCCTCCTGGCTGGGCTGATATTTTTTCTCCATGGGCGGCAAAGTATCGTCATACGCCTGCGCCTCTGCCGGGTCAAACTGGAACAGCGGCGTATCGTAATAGGTCCATGCACGGCCGTCCAGCACGCCGGGCGCCAGTTCCTTTACCATCATCGCTGTGGGGTAGGTGCCGTTCCCCGCACGGATATGATGCTTGCGGCAGCTGACAAACCCCCGGCAGGTATAATTGGCCGGGCTGCCAAAAATAACAATGGTATCATAGCCAAGCTCAACTGCTTTTTGGAAGGAATGTTCCATCAACTGCCTGCCATACCCGCGGCGTTGGTGTTCGGGCGCAATGCTCACCGGCCCGAAGGTCAAAATATCCTTTTTATTCTGCAAATCATCTACCAAAGCCGCCTTTGTGTACATGATATTGCCAACCACTTCCCCGTTCAGCTCTGCTACAAAAGCAAGTTCCGGAATAAAGTCGGCGTGCCCGCGCATGATATGCACCAGGTAGTGCTCGCTGCAACCGGGTTCATATAAATTATAAAACGCCTTGCGCGTCAAGGTTTCTACCGCCTGGTAATCGGCAGGGGTTTCATTCCTGATTTTCAATCCATCCATAGCTGTTCCCTCCTGGTTCCGTCGATATCTGATGGTAAAAAGCCATCCGTTCCTTTGAAGATTTTGCCCGGTAAAGAGCGGCGTCCGCCTTTTGCAGCAGGTCGCTAAACCTTGCCGCGTCCTGCGGATAATAAGCAATCCCGATGCTATTGGTGCAGGTAAGGCCATCCAGTTCAAATTGTAACAGCGGTCCGGCTTTTTTCAGCAAAACATCTTTCGCTACCGTCCCTTCTGCAAAAACCAAAAATTCATCCCCGCCAAACCGGCTGAGTTCCCCCTCTTGAAAAGCAAGTTTCAAGCGCCGGGCCAACTCTAAAATGCACTTGTCCCCAACAGCATGGCCGTAAGTATCATTTATGGTTTTCAAATTGTCAATATCCAATACGATCAATGTATAATTTGCCTGCGGGTGCAGAGCCAACGCCTGTTTTATCTGCTGCGTGGCATACCCTTTTTTATACAGCCCTGTAAAATCCTCTTGACGGGCCGCTTTTTCCAAACTGTCCGTCCTTTTCTTCATATCGGAAATGTCCGTAATGACGCCCACCATCCTAGACGGCTTCCCATTTTCCATAATAGGCGTCACGTCAACCCGGCACCAAGTAAACGCCGAACCGCCCGCTTTCATCCGCGCTTCATAGGTTGCCGGATTCCCACTTAAAATATGCATAAAAGCATCCTCAATCACCGCTTCATCATCCGGATGGGAAAAATAGGCGCTGCAGGCCACCCGGTAGTCTTCCGGCTCCAGGTTGCTGAATGGCTGTACTTCCTGCAAAATCACATCGCCGGGCACACCAAAAATCGCCTCGGCATTTTCAAAAAATGTATAGAGCTGCCGCGGCAAATCCACCTCAAAAATACAAATTTTTGCGGCCTTTAACGCAATCCGCAGCCGTTCTTTGTATTGGTTTGCTTCATCCATCCTGCGTTCCTCCTTCCGCAGATATCCGCCCCATCCGGTTCTGCGGCAACGAAAACAAAGCTACCGTCTCCACATGCCCCGTCTGCGGGAACATATCCACTGCACGGCACCGCACAAGGGAAAACCCATGCTTCTTCAAATACGCCGCGTCCCGTGCCAGCGTCGCGCTGTTGCATGATATATAGACTAGTTTTTCCGGCGCCAGCCCGCCTATCAAATCCAAAAGTTCCAGGCTGCACCCCTTCCGCGGCGGGTCAACCACCACCACATCCGGTTTATCCCCTTCCTTTACCAGCCGCCGCACCACATCAGGGCAATCCCCGCAATAAAACGCCGCGTTTTCTATGCCGTTGCGCATGGCGTTCTGCTTAGCGTCTTTCACCGCTTCCGGCACGGCTTCCACACCAACCACCCGTTTGGCCTGCCGGGCCAAATACAGCGATATCGTACCCACCCCGCAGTATAAGTCGTATACCACCTGGGAGCCATCCAGCCCGGCATATGCCGCCGCCTGTTGATACAGGCGTTCCATTTGCGCGGTATTCACCTGGAAAAAACTATTGGGCGACACCAAAAAGGACAGCCCGCATGCCTGCATTTCCAACATACCCTCGCCAGCAAGGATAATATTGTGATTCCCCAGCAAAGTATTGCCCCGGCAAGGATTGCAGTTTTGCACCACGCCAGCCACATCGCCGCGCGCCATCAGCTGCGCGGCAATTTCTGCCGCACAGGGTATTATTTTGTCGGTATTGGCTGCAATACACACCATCAGCGGGTGTTTTCCGCCTCCATACCGCACAAAGATCTGCCGGATAAGCCCTGTGTGCGTCCGCTCGTCATATGCCGGCAACTGCGCCGCCTGCAAAGCCGCAAGGGTGTCTTGCGCCGCCGATACCATCTGCGGATGCTGAATGGCGCAGTCATGCAGCGGTACCAGCACATGGCTGTGCGGTGCATAAAATCCAAACGCCAGGCTTCCGTTGTGTTCCCCTACCGGAAACTGCGCTTTATTCCGGTAGGCATAGCACGCTTCTGCGCTCAAAATCCTATCCATATGATAGCTTCCCGGCACAAAACCGCCGATTTTATATAGATTGTTTTCCACCAGCGTTTGTTTCAGGTTCCCCTGCGCCGGATATGCCAAGTGTTGCAACTGGCAGCCGCCGCACTTTCCAAACACCGGGCAGCGCGGCGTTTCACGCAGCAGCGAAGGTTTAAGCAGCCGCTCTATTTTTGCATATCCAAACCGGCGGTTTACTTTCAGTACCCGCACCACCGCATGGTCGCCTGCGACCCCGCCCTTGACAAACAATGCGAACCCGTCCGGTTTGGCAATCCCCTCGCCGGTATATCCCATATCGGTAATATCTACTTCCAACAAATCATTTTTTTTCATCCTATTACACCCCATATCGATACCATTATATCTGCCGGCAGCAACGGTGTCAAACCCTTTTTGTAACAACATTTGCGGCAATCGAATACCATAATACTGGAGCATGTCAAAAAACAACAGAATAAGGAGGTGAAAGATATGCGGTCAATTCCTATTTTACCAACCGAACCGGTATACGGCATCCCGTTTGTTCCATACCAGCCATTTCAAGAATTATATCCTGTAAACGAGGCACTTTGGCATGGAACCATTTTCCGGGAACTGGACATCCCATTTGAAGCGTATGCAAAAAAACCGATCATGAACCCATTTGTCAGATCATAAGAAAGGAGGAAAAAACATGAAATATCCAAAAAGCGAATGCTGTGTAGAACAATTGGACTGCTGCCCGGAAAAACCAAATTGCCCGGCAGCGCCCGGAAGTGAACAAGAACTGCTCAACAAGCTCAGTGAACTGCAATTTGCAGCGGTCGATCTGAATTTGTTTTTAGATACCCATCCTTACGACCAGGACGCATTGACTTTATACAAAAATGTTGTCAATACCATGAACAGCATCAAATACGACTACGAGACCACTTACGGCCCATTACAGGCAGGCTCATCGTCAGCAGACGCACCGTTTGAATGGGTATCCGGCAAATATAAGTGGCCGTGGCAGATATAAGGAGGTAAGCAGATGTTTTTATTTGAACGAAAATTAATGTATCCAGTTAAAATTAAAAATCCCAACCCGCAGCTTGCAAAGTTTATCATAGCGCAATACGGTGGCCCGGACTGATTTAAGTGATAATAAAATAAAGGCATACCCTCCGGCCTGCCTCACAATTATCCTGCGCCATTTTG
>CALGRC010000083.1 GCA_937959315.1 uncultured Clostridia bacterium
TTTTACGATGCCGGAATTTTGCTTTCCATCAATACGGACAACCGTACCGTCAGCGATACCAGCTGTACGGATGAATACTTATCAAAATATGGTTCAAATTCACGGAAATAATACTGCAATTCTTCTTTTTTCATATCTGGGAGCTCGAGCATACTAAACCCCGGCGTATCCACCAAGTAGGTATTTTTGTCATATTCGAGCAATTCTACCTGGCGGGTGGTGTGCCGTCCACGGCTGAGCTTTTTGCTTACTGCCCCAATTTCCAGTTTTCTTCCGCTGATGGCGCTGAGCAAACTGGATTTTCCAACACCGGAAAACCCAGCAAAAGCCGTTGTTTTGCCTTGTAAAAAACCTTTTAACTTCTCAATTCCTACATTTTGGATAGTGCTTGTTTCTATGACCTGATATCCGATGGTTCGGTATATATTTGCCATGGTATTTACATTATCAATCAGATCCGTTTTGTTAAAACATACTATGAGATCAACCCGTTGATATGCTGCAATAATTGTCATTTTGTCTAAAAATGATAAATCAGGTTTGGGATTTTTGACGGCTGCAACCAACACCATGACATCAATATTAGAAATGGGAGGGCGGATAAAGGTGTTTTTTCTTTCTTTGAGTTCGCAAACCAACCCAGTCCCGTCTGGCGCCCGATCAATGACTACATAATCCCCTACCATAGGCGTTTGTGCCTGATTGCGGAAAACGCCGCGTGCGCGGCATTCCACCAGTGCATCGGCTGTTTTCACGTAATAGAAACCGCCGATTCCTTTTATAATGCGCCCTGCTATTAACATATTACGCCCCTAATTTGTAAAATCAATGGTTTTTGAACCGGCCATTTGCCCGTCAATATAAATATCGTAAGTCACTTGCCCTGTCCCGCGGACTGTTTGGGAAATTTCCGGCGTTTTTTGGGGATTATGCGTCCCTTCATATATAGTTGAACCGCCGCTTACAATTTTTACGGAAACCTGTTCCTTGTCTTGCGGCAAGGATATAAAGAGCGTTTTTTCTTTTTGCGGGCTATCAGAATTAGAAGGCGGCGTTGTGGTTGTCCCACTCCCCTGTGAATTGCCCGTTGAACCTCCTTGCGTCCCATTGCCGGTGGACGGCGTTTCAGGCTGTTCGGCCGGGCCGTTGCTGATAGTAATCCTAATGGCAGTTTTTATGCCAACTGATTCACCGCCGTCAATGCTTTGAGAAATTACAATCCCCTTTTTTTCAGATGAATTTTCATGGGAAATGGTGCCAAGTGTCAAGTTTCGTTTTTCCAGCTCCCGTTTTGCCTGTTCCTGTGTCATACCAATCAAATTTGGAACAATGGCATCTTCTGTTTCTGCCGCCTGGCTGACCACAAGGGTTATTTTGTCACCTTTTTTCACTTTTGTCCCTTCATTTGGCGATTGGCGGATAACATACCCTTCTGCAACCGAACTGCTCTCTTCCCAATCCAGTACAGCTTCCAAGCCAAGGTCTTCCAGCTTCAGCTCTGCTTCGCGGTATTCCATAGAGGTATAATCGTCTAATTCGAAAGTTGCCCCGCTTCCTGGCGCCCCTTCGCCATTCGATAATGTTACCTCAATTTCATGCTTACCTTTAACCATACGGCCGCCTTTAGGATATTGTTCTATGATGGTCCCTTCTTCTTGGTCAGAATCTTCCGGTTCTTCCTTAACTTTTAGCGTAAAGTTCGTTCCTTCTAGCTTTTTTTGCGCCTCTTCTACTGTCAAGGTAAGCAAATCTGGAACTTCTACTTCACTGCTTTGCCCAAATCCAAACATAGAAAGGATACTAAATTCTGGAAAAATCAATTTTGCAGCGAACACGGAAAGCAGCCCAACAATGAGAAGCGACGTAATAATGGCCGCAACAACTGCACGTTTATCCTCTTTATCCAGTTTCTTTTTTTTCTTTCCATTGATGGCTGTTTTATCCATTCCGGCCTCCAATGCAACCGTTCCCGTATCTGTTTTCACAGGCTCCATTTTTTTTGTCGCCCCAATATCAGCCGGTATAGGTTCTTCTACAATTTTTACCGCGTTTGGGTCCATTAAAACAGCTACCAAATCTGTCATCATTTCAGTCACTGTCTGATACCGGCTGCGCGTATCCTTCGCCATTGCTTTAGCGGTAATATCAGCCACACTCTGTGGGATATCGGGATGTTCTTCCCGCGGCGATACAGGGGATTCTTCAATGTGTTTCATAGCTATGGCAACCGGGGTATCTGCGTCAAACGGGACATGCCCAGTCAGCATTTCATATAAGACGACGCCCAAAGAATAGATATCAGATTTTTCATCTATATATCCGCCGCGCGCTTGTTCTGGGGAAATGTAGTGTACAGAGCCTAAAACATCATTATCCACTGATATGGTAGAAGCAGACGCCGCGCGTGCAATACCAAAATCAGTCACTTTAATATCTCCCATTTTCGTAACAATGATATTTTGCGGCTTGATATCCCGGTGGACAATGTGTTTTTTATGTGCTTCTTCCAGCGCTTTTCCAATTTCCATGGCAATTTTGACAGACCGTTTCCATCCAAGCGGCGCATTGTCGCGTATAAATTCCTTTAACGTGATACCTTCGACATATTCCATTACAATATAGTGCAATTCCCCTTCGGTGCCAACATCATATACCGATACAATATTGGGGTGCGTCAAGCTGGCAGCTGATTGCGCTTCAATATTAAACCGCTTTAAAAATTCGTCGCCGCCCTCTAAATCAGTACGCAATATTTTTACTGCAACAATTCGGTTGAGCAGCTTGCAATGTGCCTTATATACCACGGCCATACCGCCCATCCCAATTTCTTCAAGCAGCTCGTACCTGCCGCCCAGTACCTTTCCAACCATATTTTCCATAATTGCACCTCGCATTTTTATACTTTGATTGCAGCGACGGTAATATTGTCAAAACCGCCGGAACGATTTGCGGCTTCCACCAGCCTGTTAACGCCGTCTTCCAAAGTAGGCTCCTGTTGCAGGATATGCAGCAGTTCGTTGTCTGGCACAAGATTGGTAAGCCCGTCAGAACAAAGTATAATGATATCGTTTTCCTGTAAATCAACCGTATAGGTGTCGGTTAAAACGGATTTTTCAGAACCAATTGCCCGTGTAATGACATTTTTATTGGCGTGGTGCTGTGCTTCCTCCGGTGTAATACTGCCAGCATCTAATAATTCTTGTACCAGCGAGTGGTCTTTTGTTATCTGCCGGATTTCCCCGCCGCGCAGCAAATACATCCGGCTATCCCCTACATTGGCGACATACGCAGTATGACGGGATATGACACACAGTACCACAGTTGTTCCCATGCCGACTAAGGCGGCATCTTCCAATGATTTTAAATAAAGGCTTTCGTTTACATAGTCCAGGCATTCAGTTAAAATGTGCGGGATTTCCTGCTGCTGTGCTTGATAAATAGCGCGGCCTGCTAAATAACCGCGGATGCGGTCGATACAGCCATGGCTTGCTAGTTTTCCGCCCTTATGCCCTCCCATGCCGTCTGCTACAATGACATATGCTTCGGTATCGTCATATTGCAGAAAATAAACAGCGTCTTCGTTGACATGGCGGACACGTCCCACATCGCTTTTTGCTGCAATTTCCATAGGCTTCACCCCTTGCTTTCCAAAGTTTTTGCCCGGCGAAGCTGCCCGCACGAGGCACTGATATCGCTTCCCAGTTCCCGGCGGATAGTCGCAGTGATTCCGCGCCGTTCCAGTTCAGCTAAAAAGCTGCGGATAGATTGTTGTTCCGGTTTTTGGTATGCGCGCTCTTTTACAGGGTTTACCGGAATCAAATTTACATGGCACAGCATGCCGCGTAATTTGTCCGCCAAAAGAGCTGCATGTTCCGGCCTATCGTTTACACCCTTTATCATAGCATATTCAAAGCTGATTCGTCTACTGGTTTTTTGAATATATTTTCTGCATGCATCCAAAAGCGGCTCTATGGAATATTTATGATTGATTGGCATGATGGTATTCCGGATATCATTGGTTGGCGCATGCAGGGAAATAGAAAGGGTAATTGGCATTCCTTCATCAGCTAGGCGTAGGATGTTATCAACCAGACCGCAGGTGGAAAGGGAAATGTGCCGAAAACCAATATTCATCCCATCAGGATGGTTGACTATCCGCAGGAATTTTATGACGTTGTCATAGTTGTCCAGCGGTTCGCCAATCCCCATCATTACAATATTGGAAATACGCTCCCCAATATCATGTTGTGCATATTGGATTTGATCCAGCATTTCACCGGGTGTTAGGCTGCGTACCAGCCCGCCGATGGTGGAAGCGCAAAACTGGCACCCCATCCGGCAGCCCACTTGGCAGGAAATACAAATGGTAATCCCGTGTTTATAGTACATGGCCACACATTCTACCATATTGCCATCCATTAGTTTTAGCAGATATTTTCTGGTCTGGTCAATTTTAGACTGATAGATTTCCGCCGCTTCTGCCTTACTGATATAATAATGTTCTGCCAATGTCCGCCGCAGTTCTTTTGAAAGGTCCGTCATCTGTTCAAACGACGCCGCACCCCGTCCTAGCCAGGAAAAAATCTGCTTGGCCCGGAATTTGGGTTCGCCTAACTGGGCAAGGCACTGTTGCAATTCTTCTATTGTAAGATCTTTGAGGTTTACCATATGTTACCCTCCGTTTTTTTGCATCCTTGCAATAAAAAATCCGTCTGTCCCGTCTATGTAAGGCAGTAAACGGATGGTACCGTCATTGGGATATGCCATGTTCTCTGCCGGCGCCAAGCGGAATTCGGAATGGCTGCTTAAAAATTTTTCTATAACCGCTTCATTTTCTACATGTTCCACGGTGCATGTAGAGAAAACCAAAATACCTCCCGGTTTGACACACTGTGCCGCCTGATGCAAGATTTGCAGGCTTTGCCCGGCAAATAATTGGATATCTTCCGGCCTGCGCGTATATTTGATGTCCGGTTTCCGCCGGATGACGCCAAGGCCAGAACAAGGTACATCAGCCAAAACACGGTCAGCCTGGCCGTAATAAGATTCCATCCCTTTGGTTACATCAACTGCATGCGGTTTGATGTTGGAGAGCCCAAGCCGGTTTGCATTTTGGGCAATCAATTCACATTTGTGTGGATATAAATCGAATGCATGTACTGTTCCAGTGTTTTTCATTTTTTCTGCTATATGGGTCGCTTTTCCACCTGGTGCAGCGCATATATCCAATATTGTTTCGCCGGGCTGTGGATTGAGGATTTCAGTAACCAGCATAGCGCCAGGATCCTGTATGTAAAACCACCCTTCCACAAAAGCCGGGAGCGTTTCGATATGGGATATCCCGCTGGCTGTAACTGCATAGGAAATATGGGGGGCTGCCGGGATATTCAAATACGCTGCTTTAATATTGGAATCCTGGAGCCGGGCAATGAGCAGTTCCGGCAAAGTTTTTATCAAATTGCACCGTAATGTAAGCGGGGCTTTGCGGTTGGAAGCTACCATCAACGATTTTGCATAATCCAAACCGCCTTCTGCATACCAGCGTTCCCCAATCCAAAGGGGAAACGACTCCTGGATACACAATTTTTGCAGTTCGTCTTTTGGGTACACAATGGATTCTTTTCCGCGGATAGCTGACCGCAGCAGGCCATTGACAAACCCCGCAGACCGTGCGCCTCCATATTTCCGGGCTAACTGGACACTTTCGCTGACAGCGGCGCTGTCCGGAATACGGTCCAAATAAAAAATTTGATATAGCCCCATACGTAAGATATCCTGTATCCAATATGAAATATGCTTAACCTTGGAAAATTGTGATATGAGATAATCTAAATGCAGTTGATAGCGAATAACGCCATGTACAAGTTCGGTTACTAGCCGCCGGTCAGCCGTATTCAGCGCTGTATTTTGCAGGACGGCTTTTAGTGCTAGGTTGGAGTATGCGCCGTTTTTGTGGATATCATATAATGCCCGCAGTGCTGTATTCCTGGCATGATTAGCCATGTATGCTCATCTCCTGTTCCTTAGTAACAACAACCGCAGCAGGTTCGCAATTGCCATCAGGGCCGAGGCAACATAGGTCAGGGCTGCCGCACGCAGCACTTTTTTTGCCGGCATCAGTTCTTCTGCCGATAGGATTCCCATATCGTCTAATTGTACAAGGGCCCGGGCGCTGGCATTAAATTCTACTGGCAAAGTTACAAGCTGAAAAAGCACAATCAGGGAAAACAGCAGAATCCCAAAATCAGTAAGCGGCGCCAAGCCAACAATCAGGCCGATTACAGCCAATGGCAGCGCAATCGCAGAGGAAAACCGCACAACCGGGAAGATTGCTGTTCGGAATTTGAGCGGCACATAGGCTTGTGCATGCTGCATGGCATGGCCTGTTTCATGAGCCGCCACCCCAATTGCCGCTACGGAAGTACTGCCATATACCGCATCGGACAGCCGGACGACACGGTTCCGCGGATCGTAATGGTCGGTTAAACTGCCGCGTACCGCTTCTACCGCAACATCCCGCAGCCCATTTCTATCCAGGAGCTGCCGCGCCACATCTGCGCCGGTTAATCCACGGCGGTTGGCAATTGAAGAATATTTAGAAAAGGTGCTGCTGACGCGGATTTGTGCAATTGCACAAATGATGAGCGCAGGGACAATCAATAATAAATAATATGAATCAATATAAAATCCATATCCAGGCATAACATTATCTTCCTTTCAGTATGGTTCCGGCAGGAACCGGATTGCCCTTTATAAACTCTGATACCGGCATCCGTTTTTTCCCTTCCAACTGCACTTCTGTTAACAATAATGTGGTATTGCAGCCGCACTGTACGGCAATGCCGTTGCTGTCGGCCGACAGGATATTGCCCGGTATCCCGCCGGTATTTGTATTGCCGATTTCAGCGCTGCTGATTTTCATACCTTTGCCCTCCATAATTGTATATGCACGCGGCGCCGGATAGAGTCCGCGAATGAGGTTCCGGATTTCATTTGCTGGCTTGTTCCAGTCAATGACCGCAGTTTCTTTGGTAATCATGCTGGCATAGCTCGAAAGCGTATCGTCCTGTTTTTGCGGATTGGCAGTCCCGTCTTCAATGGAACGGATAACAGAAAGTAACAGCGGCGCGCCGGCAGCAGCAAGTTTGTCATGCAGGCTGCCATAGGTGTCGTTTGCTTCAATAGGCACAACCGCTTTATCCAGCATATCCCCAGTATCTAGCCCCTGTTCCATTTGCATGATGGTCACACCCGTTTCGGGTTCCCCGTTGATAATACTGCGCTGGATTGGCGCAGCGCCGCGGTATTTTGGAAGCAATGAGGCGTGGACGTTGATACAGCCGTATTTGGGATATTCCAGCACATAGGACGGCAGGATTTTTCCATACGCTGCTACGACAATCAGGTCAGGATTTTCCGCTTTTAAAATACTTTCAAATTGTTCCCGCTTTAGTTTGTCCGGTTGATAGATATTGCATGCATATTCCTGCGCCGCTTCATATACTGGGGGATGCGCCAGTTTATGCCCGCGCCCTTTTGGCTTGTCTGGCTGTGTAACAACCGCTGTTACTTCGTATCCGGCAGAAAATAACGCCTGCAATGGCTGTACGGCAAAATCTGGAGTTCCCATAAATAAAATCCGCATGATTTAGTCCACCTCGACAAATTTTATCACTTTATCTACAAATAATTCACCGTCTAAATGGTCAATTTCATGTGCCAGCGCCCGTGCCAGCAAATCTTCCCCCATTACCTCAAATGCATTTCCGTGCCGATCCAGTGCGTTTACCACAATGTTAGCAGGGCGGATCACTTCGCCATATTTTCCGGGTACGCTCAGGCACCCTTCTACGGCTCGCTGTGTCCCGCCGACGCTGACGATAACAGGATTGATAAGTTCTAATACGCCATCCCCCACGTCTATTACGACCACGCGCTTCAAAACGCCTACCTGGGGGGCTGCCAATCCAACCCCGTCTGCCTGTTTCATCGTTTCGGCCATATCGTCTAAAAGGGCCAAAATCCGTTGGTCGATAACTTCCACTTTCCTGCTTTTTTTGGATAAAATTTCATCGCCGATTTTCCGAATATTCCTAATTGCCATATGAACCTCCTATTATCAATATAAATTCAATGGGTTTACGTCAATGACAACCGTTGCGGGCTGTTTTTTACGATACCATTCGTCCAGCAGGCGGTGTATCAGAGCATAGATTCGCCGGCTATACCCCATTTTAATAAAAAACCGGTAGCGGTAGTTGCCATTCATTTTCATGATGGGCGCCGGAACGGCCTTATAGAGCTGGAAATACGCCTGGTGCTCTGTTTTGTATACCAACTGGTACAGGGTGTCATGAAATTGTACAGCGGCATCCCGTGCGGTTTTTTCACTTTGTGCGGAAAATGTCAGGTTGACCATTTCGCAAAACGGAGGATAACACAACTGTTTGCGCAGAACGATTTCCCGTTCATAAAATTCTTGATAATCGTTATCCCGGCTCAAACGGATCGCTTCGTGGTCAGGGTCATAGGTTTGGATAACTGCCTTTCCAGGGTATTTTCCCCGTCCTGCGCGCCCGCATACCTGGGTTATCAAATCAAATGTCTTCTCTTCTGCCCGGAAATCATCCAAATACAAACTCAAATCTGCCGCCAATACGCCAACCAATGTTACATTTTCAAAATCCAATCCTTTTGTTACCATCTGGGTACCAACCAAAATATCTGCCTGTCTGGTTTGGAATGTATGCAATATCTGTTCGTGCGATCGCCGTCCGGCAGTGGTATCGGCATCCATCCGTATGATCCTGGCGTAAGGGAACAGGCGTTCCAATTCATCCACCACCCGTTGGGTGCCAATACCAAAATATTTGATATATGGACTGCCGCATTTTGGGCAAACATTCAACATATCGATTTTATAGTCGCAATAATGGCATACCAGATAATGGCTGGCTTTATGATATGTCAAAGAGATATTGCAGTTGGGACACTGTGCGACAAAGCCGCAGGCGCGGCAAGATACAAAATGGGAATATCCGCGCCTGTTTAAAAATAATATCGCTTGCTGTCCGCGGGAAAGGGTCTCTTGTATTTCCTGCTGTAATTTTTGGCTGAATATGGTGCGGTTGCCCGATTCTAATTCCCGGCGCATATCTGCGACAATCATTTCCGGCAGCGCCGCGTTCCCCACGCGCGTTTGCAGGGTGAGCAGCCGATATGCCCCCGTCTTTGCCAAATAATAGCTTTCTATCGACGGCGTTGCACTTGCCAGCAGTAATACAGCCTGTTCTTGTTTTGCACGAAACCGCGCAATTTCCCGCGCATGGTAGCGAGGGCTAGATTCTGACTTATATGAGGTTTCATGCTCCTCATCCATAATAATCAGCCCCAAGTTGTCAAAAGGGGCGAAAATGGCAGAACGTGCGCCAATTGCAATATCCACTTCGCCGCGTTTGATTCGCTTCCATTCGTCATACCGTTCCCGGATGGTCAGGGAGCTGTGCAAAACTGCTACCCGTTCGCCAAACCGCGCTGTCACCTGCCGCACCATCTGCGGGGTCAAAGAGATTTCCGGCACAAGGAATATCGCTTGTTTTTGCCGGGCAATACAGGCATCCATAAGATGCAGATAAACCTGCGTCTTGCCGCTGCCTGTAATGCCATGCAGCAAATAAGTCATACTTTGGCCGATATCTTTTTGAACCGTTTGGATAATTTCCTGCTGCTGTGCCGTTAGTTCGACTTTTACCGGTTCTTCTTCTGCCAGCCCATCTATCACACGTTTTACAGTTACAACTTCGTCATAGTCTATCAACCGTTTCTGATACAGCGCCTTAACGGTTGCATGGGTGGTTTGGCAAATCTCTAACAATTCAGACAGCGATACCGTTTCATTTTCACAAAGGGTTTCCAAAATGCGTACTTGTGCCGGGGCGCGCGTTTGTATCTGTTCAATGATACGATAGGCCTCTTCCCGCTCGATGCGCAGAAAAACGACAGCTTGTTTGGTATCAGACATATTGTCTGCCGATTTTTGGCTGACGGTTAAAACCCCTTTTTTTTCCAAAGAACGGATGGCTGCTGCCAGTGATTTTTTCCCAATTGTTTCGCGTAACAATTCCCATTCCATGGTGCGGTGTTCTTTTAAAACCTCTATTATCTGCTCCCCAACAAGGGAATGGCTGACCGCATGCTGTAAAGCTTCTTCCGGTATGTCGTTTAAAGTAATATATTTTCGGAATTTCATGGTAACGCCTGCTGGGATTACTGTCTTAACTGCTTCTGCATACGTGCAGAAATACCGGTGGCGCATAAACTTTATCAAAGCCACTGCATGTTCATCAAATAATGGCTCGGAATCAATGATTTTTGCAATGGGTTTTAACGCTGCTAGGCCGCTGGTTTCCACCGTTTGCAAAACATAACCTTCCATATCTTTGTTTCCGCGTCCAAATGGGACGATAACCCGCATACCGGTGGTTATTTGCCAGCCGTTGGGAATGGCATAATGATAGATTTGGTCAGTTGCACGCGTAGCGCTGTTCAAAACGACCTCTGCGACCATGCTTTCCCTCCTTATGCCGAAAATGCCCCGCATATGGGGGCATCAACGTTCCACACAGCAATCCAAAATGGCATCTGCCAGCTTTTCTTTTTCAGTTTTAGGAAAAGACCTCTTGCTGCCGTCCCGTCCTAAAATGGTAACTACATTGGTATCCGACTGGAATCCAGCGCCTTCGGTTGTCAAATCATTGGCAACAATAAAATCCAAATGTTTTTCCTGCAACTTTTTTGCTGCATTGGATAATAAATTTTCCGTTTCCATACAAAACCCTATCAATAGCTGATGGGATTTCCGTTCCCCAAGCGACGAAAGAATATCTGGATTTTGTTCTAGCTCTAATACCAATCCAGAATATTTTTTGATTTTTCCTTCCGAAACATATTTGGGGCGGAAATCCGCTACTGCTGCGGCTTTGATAATCACATCGTAATGCTCCATGCGCGGCAATACCGCTTGATACATATCCTGGGCTGTTGTAACTGGTATATAGGTTACGCCATACGGCGGGCGCAGCGCAACCGGCCCGCTCACCAAAGTGACTGCCGCGCCGCGCGCTGCGGCAGCCCGTGCAAGTGCATATCCCATTTTACCGCTGGAATGGTTTGTAAGATACCGTACCGGGTCCGCAGCTTCCTGTGTCGGACCGGCTGTTACCAATATGCGCAGCCCTGCCAAATCTTTTTTGGTTACTGCGTATGCGGTTGCTTCCAAAATACGTTCTAACGGCGCCAGCCTTCCTTTCCCGCTGGTGCCGCAGGCAAGTTCGCCTGTTTCCGGTTCAATTAGCGTGTAGCCGTGCGATTTGAGTTTGAGTATATTTTCCTGTACAATGGCATTGGCATACATTTGGTCATTCATACTGGCGGCCAGCAATACCGGCGCAGTTGTTGCCATGACAGTTGTGGTCAAAAAATCATCCGCGATACCCGCTGCTAATTTCCCGATACAATTTGCAGTAGCCGGACAGATAAGGATGGCATCTGCCCGTTTGGCCAGTGAAATATGCTCTACTTCCCAGGTGTGCGGCTGCCCAAACATATCGCTTACCACAAAATTCTGTGACAGCGTTTGGAAAGTCAGCGGTGTTACAAATTCACAGGCAGCTTTTGTCATCATAACATATACCTGCGCACCAGATTTTTTGAACGCCCGCACCAATTCTGCCGCCTTATATGCCGCAATGCCGCCGGTAACGCCTACGGCAATTGTTTTATTGTGCAGCTGATACATCATGGTCATTGGCGGCCAAATGCCGGTCTTCTTCTAAAATCATATTCATAATGCGGTCGTCCACGGTAATATGATCCTGGTCGGGGTTTTTAAATGAAACCTTATTTTCATAAATTTCATTGATGGCGATGGTGACAGGCTTATCAGAATCGCATTCAGTAAATGTCACCCCAGTCTGCACAATTTCTCTGGCACGTTTGGCTGTTGCAATCACCAGCGAATATTTGCTGTCAACTTTTTGCATCAGCTTATTGATGGATGGATAAATCATCATTTTGCAAGCACCTCTTCAATAAAAGTCAAATTGCGGTTTACTTTGCACCGCTCTGCTTCAATGATATTTTTAAACCGGTCGGTAGCCGCTTCAATGGTATCGTTAAGCAGTATGTAATCATAGCGGTTGATATGGGAAAATTCGATTTCTGCGGTCTTCATGCGGTCTTCAATTGCTTCCGGCGTTTCGGATTTCCGGTTTAAAATCCGTTTTTTCAATTCGGCAAACGACGGCGGCAGTACAAAAATAAACACACCTTCAGGATGTTCACGCCGTACCTGTATAGCGCCCTGTACTTCGATTTCTAAAATGACATCCTTTCCCGCTGTGAGCATTTCTTGCACCTTTTCTTTTGGAGTACCATAATAATTACCGCAAAAGGACGCCCATTCCAGCATACCGCCGGTTTCAATGAGCTTTTCAAATTCATCGCGGGTTTTAAAATAGTAATTGACGCCGTCCTGCTCCTCATCCCGCGGGCTGCGCGTGGTTGCAGAAATAGAAAGAAAAACATTTTTATCGCGGTATTTATCAAAATAGGACTGAATAATGGTCCCTTTGCCGGTACCGGAAGCACCGGAAATTACAAATAACGTCCCTTTCCTGTTACTCAATATCCTCATCCTCCGTTACTGTGATTGTATCTTTCGCCATGCGGTTTGCGACGGTTTCAGGCTGTACGGCAGACAAAATTATATGATCGCTGTCGGTAACAATGACTGCCCGCGTCCTGCGGCCATAGGTGGCGTCAATCAACATGCCCCGGTCGCGCGCTTCTTGGATGATCCGTTTAATTGGAGCTGATTCTGGGCTGACAATTGCCACCAGCCGATTTGCTGAAACAATATTTCCAAATCCGATGTTAATCAGTTTCATAATTTCCTCCATCTAGGTTATTCGATATTCTGTACCTGCTCACGCAGTTTTTCTAATTCCGCCTTTATTTCGACCACTGCCTTTGCAATGGCAAAATCATTGCATTTAGAACCAATGGTGTTTGTTTCTCGGTTGAGTTCCTGGATGATAAATTCCAATTTACGGCCAACCGGCTGTTCCGACTCTAGGAGCAGGCGGAATTCCTTTAAATGGCTGCGGAAACGGATCAATTCCTCTGTCACATTGATTTTATCGGCAAAAATAGCCACTTCTGTCAGCAAACGCGTTTCATCTACCTGTGCATCTCCAAGCAATTCTTCAATTCTTGCTTTGATACGGGTACGGTATTCATCTACCGTCACTGGTGAACGCGCTTCAATGGCCGATAGTGTAGATTCCAAATTGGCAATTGCACCGGTAAAAAAATGGAATAACCGTTCCCCTTCCCGCTGCCTGTTCTGGATCAAATCGTCCAGCGCGCATAGAAGCACTTGCTTGGTGTCTTCTGTTATCTGTTCTTTATCCTGCTCTTTTTTTTCAATGGTAAATAAATCCGGCAGCCTTGCCATATTAGAAACTGTCATATCGTTTTGCAGGCCAAACGATACGCCCAATTCTTGAAGTGCATCATAATACCCCTTGGCAAGTTCTTGATTCAATATTACACTATGGCCATTATCCTGTACGTTATCGAATTGGATTGTCACATCTACTTTCCCTCTGCTGATTTTAGGGGCTAGGCAACTGCGTACCAATTCTTCTAAGAATGCATATTGCCGAAAGACCCGTACATTATAATCCAAATAACGGTTGTTGACTGATTTCATTTCTACCACAATCCGGTAATTGTCATAGTGACGTTCACTTCTGCCATAACCCGTCATACTTTTTATCATCGTTATGATTCCCCTTGTACAGTACCTGCAATCATATCTAAATTATTATAGCACAAATTTTAGTAAAATTACAATAAGAAAACGCAAAAAAGCTGAAATTAACATTTACATTGTGTTCCAAAAGTGTTCAAAAAAATTTCCGAACCGCTTTTCCATGTAAATAATCACACCGTTTGCCTTGCCAAGAATTTGCCTGTTCCATCTGCGCGTCGATAAAATCTTTGATTTTCCACCAGCTTGTCCCATAATTGGAAAACACAACATCTTGTTCCTTGGCGCGCCCTATTACACGCTGAATCACCATATCCGGATATACCGTTTCCAAGAATAAAATTACCTTGCGGGCATAGTCTTGCCACGTTCCCATTGAAAAAGCCCCCGCCTGATAGGCGGCTGCAAGCGGCGTACCCTTTACAAGATATAAACTATGCAGTTTTGCTTGTTCCACTCTGAGGCTGGATAGGATTTTTGCCGTTTCCTCCACATCGGTATCGGTATCGCCCGGCAAATTCAATATCACATGTGCGCAAACCGGGATATGCATTTGATGGGCGCACAATACTGCGTCAATAAATTCTGCCAGCGTATGCCCGCGGTTGATAGATTGCAGGGTATGATAGTTCGCCGTCTGCAATCCGAGTTCCAAACTGCATTGAATTCCGTAACGGCTGCGGATGTCATCCATCGCTTGTAAATAAGGGGCGCTCACACAATCTGGCCTTGTAGAAACAGCAATTTCCACGATATCCGGCTGTTCTGCCGCCTCTTTCAAAAGGGCTGCAAATTGTGCCTGAGGCAGATAAGTATTGGAATAGTTTTGAAAATAAGCGATAAAAGCGCCTGCTTTATATTTTTGCCCGATATATGCGCGTTTTTTTTGCAACTGTTCGGTTACAGAAAGGGAGCTGGGCAGCGCTTCAAACGCTGTGCCGCGCGCGCCGCAAAACGCGCATCCTCCTACTCCCAGGCAGCCATCCCGGTTTGGGCAGGTGAGCGGCAGGTTCACTGGTAATTTATATACCCGTTTCCCATATGTATTTTTCAAATAGCTGGCATATGTCCGATACCGTTCCATCATTACTCCTTATCGTTGAAAAAAAGCGTCCTTCATATTGTTGTACTGTTCGGCTGTTGTATAATAGATAAACGCATATTCATCACACAGCCGTAATGCAATTTCCGCAGTATCATCCTGCGATCCCAAGTCTACTATCAAAATATTTGGCACATATCCGCCGGCTGTCAATTTAAGATGTTTCCAAATCAGCAGCCGCACGATACCCTCTAAATTGTCCTGTTGGTTTTTGACCTTGACAACCAGAAAGATATCATCGCTGATATATGGTTTTTTGCGGAATACCGCCATAAAAAATCTGCGGGCAATATCAATTACCGCATAGATGACTAAAACTGTGACAGCCGCTTTCCAAAAGATTGTCCACATAACAGAACACCTCTCTGCATGGATATGGGAATGATAGTATCCTATGCAAAGAGGCTTGGTCTTGTTACAGATTTGCTTTTTCTTTTAACACGGAAGCCATGTCTGTCCGTTCCCATGGAAAATCCAAATCTTCGCGTCCAAAATGCCCGTATGCGGCTGTTTGCTCATAGATTGGGCGGCGCAAATCCAAGTTGCGGATAATAGCGGCTGGGCGGAGGTCAAAGGTCTCGTTTATCAGCGTTGTGATTGCCTCATCAGAAATCCGGCCGGTACCGTAGGTGTTGACAAATACCGATACCGGATTGCTGACGCCAATGGCATACGCCAATTGCAGTTCGCATTTGTCCGCCAATCCTGCTTTTACAATATTTTTTGCCACATACCGCGCCGCATAAGCCGCACTGCGGTCAACTTTTGTCGGGTCTTTTCCAGAGAAGCTGCCGCCGCCGTGGCTGGCATACCCGCCATAGGTATCTACAATGATTTTTCTGCCGGTGACGCCGGTATCCCCTTGAGGGCCGCCAATGACAAACCGCCCGGTTGGGTTGATAAAATATTTGGTCTGTGCATCCAAGAGCTGTACGGGGATGATAGGTTTTACCACATGTTCAATGATATCCTGTTCAATTTTTCCATGCTCGATTTCTGGGCCGTGTTGGGCGGAAACCACGACAGTGTCAACGCGGACAGGCGTATCTCCGTCATACTCTACGGTTACTTGCGTCTTCCCATCCGGGCGCAAATAGGGCAGCGTACCATCTTTTCGGACATCTGACAGGCGCTTGCTGAGCTTATGCGCAAGCGATATTGGCATGGGCATGAGTTCCGGCGTCTCATTGCAGGCAAACCCAAACATCATGCCCTGATCGCCGGCGCCGTTATCCAATTCTGCCGCTCCGCTTTGTTTTGCTTCCAATGACTTGTCAACGCCCAATGCAATATCCGGCGACTGTTCATCAATCGAGGTAATCACCGCGCAGGTATGGCAGTCAAACCCAAATTTTGCACGGTCATATCCAATGCGTTCCACTGTTTTGCGGGCGACCTTTGCAATATCTACATAGCAGTCGGTCGAAATCTCCCCCATTACCAAAATAAGGCCGGTTGAAACAGCCGTCTCGCATGCGACGCGCGCATACGGATCATGGGCCAGGATGGCATCCAATACAGCGTCTGATATCTGGTCGCAGATTTTATCTGGATGCCCTTCCGTCACCGATTCGGATGTAAATAAACGTTTTTTCATAATTATCTCCTATATGTATTCTTATTTTGTTCCAAAAATCCGATCCCCGGCGTCGCCAAGCCCAGGAACAATATATCCGTGATTGTTAAGCTTTTCATCCACAACCCCGCAGAAAATTTCTACATCCGGATTTTCTGTAGCAACTTTTTCCAAGCCTTCCGGGGCGGCGACAATACAGACGAATTTGATATTTTTTACCCCACGGCCTTTTAAATACCGAATGGCTGCGCCGCACGATACCCCAGTAGCCAGCATAGGGTCAATTAAAATTACGTCACGCTCTGCAATATCAACCGGCAATTTGCAGTAATATTCTACTGGTTTCAAGGTATCCGGTTCCCGGTAAATACCGATATGCCCCACACGGATGGTGGGCATAAGTCTCAACATCCCATCCACCATGCCAAGCCCGGCGCGCAAGATTGGAACAAGCGCCAGTTTCTTTCCGGCAACCACTTTGGTTTTGGCGGTAGCTACCGGCGTTTCGATTTCTACTTCTTTGAGCGGCAGGCTGCGGGTTACTTCATACCCCATCAGCATAGAAATCTCTTCAACTAACTCACGAAATTCCTTCGCACCTGTATTTAAATCGCGCAGCAAGGAAATTTTGTGAATAATCAGGGGGTGATCCATGACGGTGACATTTTTAAAATCCATATTCTTAGCTCCTTTACGATTGTTCCATCATTTTTATTTTATCTAACCGGTGAACATGCCTTCCTCCGGCAAAGGAAGCGTGCAGGTAAGATGCTACAATTTCTTTTGCCAGTTCTGGCCCTAGTACACGTCCCCCCAGCGTAATGACCTGTGCATCATTGTGTTCCCGCGCCATTTTAGCGCTAAACGGGTCACTTACCTGTGCCGCACGGATGCCGCGTATCTTGTTTGCGGCAATAGACATGCCGATTCCCGTCCCGCAAACTAAAATGCCCCGTTCGCAGGTTCCATCCAAAATGGATTTGCATACCGTTTGGGCAATGTCCGGATAATCGACCGACGATTCATCAAAACAGCCATAATCCAAATATGGGATCTCCCGGCTTTTCAAATATTGCAGCAGCTCTTGCTTTAGGGCAAACCCGCCGTGGTCGCTTCCAATTGCAAGCATAACTGCCCCCTTTCTGGTTTTACAGATACCATTTTTCTTTCAGTATAGTAAAAAAACTGCAACTTGTCAATGTTTCTGCGCATATTCCCGTTCGGCCTGCGAAGGGCGGATATATAGGGCAGACAGCGCGGCGGGAGCGTCAAAATCACCCTGTATGGCACGTTCGTATGCAATCTGCGCCAAGGCGTCAGCTCGCTGATGGCGCCGATACTGCGGCGCCAACACCCCGTTTTTGCCCATTACAGCAGTGATATGCTGCGCATAAACCGGTACGCCATCGCCGACAAACAGTACTTTTTTCCCGTTCAGTCCTTTCAAAAGGCTGTCAACTGCTGCCAAACGGTCGGCACACAGCCGTTTTCCATCTAAGAACAGTGCATGGTAAACATTCCCGTGGCGCGCATCGAATATTGGGCAAACAAGCTGTCCCTCCGCCGGAAATACGTTTTTAGCCGCACATTCCAGCGACGATACGCCGATTACCGGTTTTCCTACCGCCAAGGCAAAGGCTTTGACTGTCGCAATACCAATGCGCAGCCCGGTAAAGGAACCGGGGCCAAGCGCAGCGGCAAATGCGTCCATGCTGCCGATCGACTCGCCGCATTTTTCCAGCATATCCGCAATCATCGGCATAATATACCGGGAATGTGTATTGCCGTTTTGGATGGTATATGACCCAATGATACGGTCATCCCCAATCACCGCCGCCGTAGCTGCGGGCGATGAAGTGTCCACTGCAAGTAATTTCATATTTATGGCTCCTTATAGCAAATGGTAATGCATCTGTAGTCATCTGAAACGGACAAGTCCTGGCGAATGGTAACTTCCCAGTGCTGGCTGCCGGCCAACCCGTGTGCAATATCTGGCCATTCAATGACACAAATTCCGCCGGAATATAAATACTCTTCAAACCCTATGTCGCAGAGCGTTTCTTCGCTGTCCAAGCGGTATAAGTCAAAGTGGAAAAGCGGAAGCGGGCCATTGCGGTATTCGTTTACAATGGTAAATGTCGGGCTCTGTACAGTATTTTTAATCCCGATCCCCCGCGCCAAGCCGCGGACAAAGGCGGTTTTGCCAGCCCCCAGCCCGCCGTTCAGGAAAATAATATCTCCCGGTTTTAGCTCCACCGCAAACTGTTCAGCTGCTGCTTCGGTTTCAGCAGCGCTGTAGCTTTGGTATTCCATATATCTGCCCCTTTTAAAACAGTCCCGTAATGGTGCCGTTTTCGTCAATGTCGATGGCATTGGCCGCCGGGACCTTCGGAAGTCCCGGCATGGTCATAATATCTCCTGTCAGTGCAACCAAAAATCCTGCGCCGTTTGAAAGGTTGATATCCCGCACTGTGACGGTAAAGCCAGATGGCCTTCCCAGCAAGGAGGGGTCATCCGACAAAGAATACTGTGTTTTTGCCATGCAAACAGGAAAATCTCCCATACCAAGTTCTGTGATACGCGCCAATTCTTTTTCTGCAGCAGGTGCATAAGAAACATCCTCGGCACCATAGATTTCTTTTGCAATCGTTGCAATTTTATCCTTCAAAGGCATATCAGATGGATAAATCGGTGCAAAATGACTTTCTTTATTCTCTAATACATCAAGCACAGCCTCTGCTAGAGCAATGCCGCCTTCACCACCTTTTTCCCATACTTCGGATAATGCAAATGCACAGCCTCTCTGCTCACAGAATTCACGTACAAATGCAGTCTCTGCTTCTGTATCTGTGATAAAGGAATTCAGTGTAACCACAACCGGAACACCAAATTTCTGCAGATTTTCGATGTGTTTTTCCAGATTGACAATACCCTTTTTCAGTGCATCTAAATTCTCTTCTGCCAAAGTATCCTTTGCAACACCGCCATTGTATTTTAACGCACGAATGGTCGCAACTAAAACCACTGCATCTGGCTTCAATCCCGCTTTACGGCACTTGATATCAAAGAATTTTTCTGCTCCAAGGTCTGCACCGAATCCAGCTTCCGTCACACAAATATCTGCCATTTTCAATGCCATTTTTGTTGCACGCACACTATTGCATCCGTGTGCAATATTTGCAAATGGTCCACCATGCACAAGGGCTGGTGTATGCTCTAATGTCTGAATCATGTTTGGCTTTAAAGCATCTTTTAAAAGTGCCGCCATAGAACCTACTGCCTGAAGATCTGCTGCAGTAACCGTTTCTCCATTAAAGTTATAGGCTACGATAATTCGGCCTAATCTTCTCTTTAAATCAGCCATATCATCGGCCAGACATAAAATTGCCATGATTTCAGATGCCACGGTAATAACAAAATGATCTTCACGAACCATACCATCCATTTTATTTCCCAGACCAACAACGATATTACGAAGAACGCGGTCATTCATATCAAGACAGCGTTTCCAACGAATCTGACGTGGA
>CALGRC010000084.1 GCA_937959315.1 uncultured Clostridia bacterium
GACACCTTTTCCACGTTATTCCTTTTTAAAATGTAAATTCCGGTATTTCTGCGGAGAGACGCCGACCATTTTTTTAAACACCTTATTAAAGTAGGTGGGGTTATCATAGCCGACCAATTCCGCTATTTCATACGTTTTGATATCAGGGGCGCGCATAAGTTCTTTTGCTTTCTCGATTCGAACGTTTGTCAAATACCTTATAAAATTTTCTCCGGTTTCCTTTTTAAACAATTCACTAAAATATTGGGGGCTGATATTTAAAAAATCGGCAATGGTATTTAACGAAATATTTTTAAAATAATTGTTGGCCACAAATTTTTTTGTTTCATAAATCATACGCTTGCTATTGGAATTGCGCTCATTCAGCGCTGCAATAATAGAAGAAATTACCGTGTTTAACCACCGCTTAAGCTGTTCAATGCTGTCAAACGACATCCAGGGTTCCTGACGCATGACCGTTTCTTCAAAAGAAACAGAAAGCTCGTTATCGCATTCCTTCAAAAACAGCAGAATCCTTGTCAAAATATCGCCGACAACCGTATAAACATGCGCGGGCGTAAGATTGTCATGTTCCAGCATTTCATCAAAAATCTTGTTTACCAAAGAAACAGCGTTTTCCTGATCCCGGAGTGACAGCAGCGTAATCAGCCGCTTTTCATAATCAAGCGGATACGGGATGGCCCCGGCGTCTGGCTGTTCCATATCTTCCGCATGGAATACCCGGTTATTTCCAAGCAGCATTCGGTATTTGACAGCCGACTGTGCCTGCTCATACGCGCGCCAAGCTGTCTGGAGGCCCTGGCAGATACTGCTGACACCAATGGTAACTGTATGTTCTAAATACGCTTCAATTGTTTTCCTGATATCTTCCGCAATTTGGCAAGCCTCCTCTTTTATTTCCTGCTGCCCTTTGGCAGACGGATACCCAATCACTGTGATAATTTCATGCGCAGGCGTACCAAACACCAGGCATTGCCGCCGGCGGTTTTCAATCAGTTCCTGGCTCAGATTTTTGATGGCAAAATCCAGCAGGTTGGGTTCATCTTTGAGCGGCTGTTTATAAGATGTATGTTCCAAACGGTCTGGATGGATTGCTAATAGCACAAAAATATCCATGTCAAAATGGATATCGTATTTTTTCATAAACTGTTCAATTTCCTGGCCCGTCAGCTTTCCCTGCACCAACAAATGGTTATAAAACTGTTCCATGGCAATATGGATACTATTGGAAAACAGTTTTTCTGCTTCAATGTCTTTGAGCTTGTTCTTCCTCTCTTCAATGATGGCATTGCTCAATTGGTTGAGAAGCCCAATGAGTTCATCGCTGTCAACCGGTTTTAGCAGATAATCTGCAACGCCGCTCCGCAGCCCCTGCCGGATAAGTTCAAAATCATTATACCCGCTTAAAATAATATGCTTGATCGTAGGGAAATTTTGATTTAAATAGTCAATTAGCCCGTAGCCATCCATCTTTGGCATTTTAATATCGGTAATTACGATATCCGGATGGTACTTGTCCACCTTATGGATGGCATCCTGCCCGTTATTTGCTTCACAGCAGACTTCAAATTTGTTGGGATACCTTGAAATAATCTGCTTAAGCCCCTCCCGGATAACTGCTGCGTCGTCTACCACCATAATTTTTATCATTCAGATTAGCTCCTTTTTGCATGCAAAGGCTGTATATGGGGAGCTTATAAAAATGCCCAAAGCGCTTTTGTCGGCCTGCCGTCGTCTCCCCAAGCTACCAGGCGGTACCTGCTCCAGCAAAAAGCGCCTTGGGGCTCCCACAAAAAAACACCGAGCCCTTTGTGGTTTTCTACATGTTTCACTGTGTCCAGCACCGCGCGGAACATTTGGTAACTTTCTTCCGGTTTTTGATAGTCTTCGCCCATTTCACAGACCATCACGCCTTTTTGATACCGCCTTGCCATATCGTTTAAGTTATAGGCAAGGTCCGCAATGGTTTCGGTATAGCTTTTGTTAAGCCAATACGGATAATAAGACATCCCTATGATATCGCACAAGCCGCCGTTTTGAAAAAAAGGTTGAAAAAATTTAAGATATTCGGCATTGCAGTTACCCAAATCCAAATGGACAATAGACTGTATGCGCCTATCAACTGCCTTCACTGCCTGATAGCCGCTGTTTAAAAGCCGTGTAAGGGTGGGCATGTTATCGCTGTGCCCCTCCGGCCACAGCATGCCAAACCGGATTTCATTTCCAACCTGTACCCAGTCCGGAACAATGCCAGCCCCTTTCAAGCCGGATAAAACATCATAGGTATGCCCATATACATCCGCAGCTAATTGGTCGGCCGTGTGGCATGCCCATGCCGCCGGTTTTGCCTGCTGCTGCGGATCTGCCCAGCTATCGCTGTAATGGAAATCTATCATGATCCGCATGCCCATTTCCTTGCACCGCACCGCCATGGCAATGGTAGCTTCCCTGCCGCATCCGCCGCTTCTCAAATCTTCCGAAGGCTGATAGAATACCCGCAAGCGGACTGCATTGATACCGTGCGCTTTTAATATAGCAATGCAGTCCTCCTGTTCTCCATTTTCGTTATAAAACTGGTACCCGTCCCGTTCCATTGCCGGCAGCCAACTGATGTCCGCACCTTTTGCAAACATGCGCCTACACCCCTGTTTTTTTATTCCTTTACCGCGCCCCGCGTCATACCGGAAATGAAATACCGGTTTAAAAACAGGTAGACAATGAGCAGCGGTACAATGGAAATCATGGTACCTGCCAGCATAATATTCCACTGGGACGCCACCGAACCGGAATTTTTCAAAGCGACAATGCCAACCGTCAAAGGCGCCTGATCCAAATTATTGATGGTGAAAACCATAGGCAGCATGTAATTGTTCCAGCTCCCCATAAAACTCATAAGCGCAATGGTGGCGATCACCGGCTTTAAGAGCGGGAAAATGATTTTATAGTAAATCCCGAAAAACCCGCAGCCGTCAAT
>CALGRC010000085.1 GCA_937959315.1 uncultured Clostridia bacterium
GCATTCTGATGGCAGCGTATGAGGGTGTTTGTACTCATGTCTGTTACAAATTCTATGTAGCGCATTCGTGAATAACCAAGAATCATCAGGAAACAGTAAAGCTTTTTCCATTTCCCGTCCTCATAAACCAAATGATCTTCAAAAAATGCCCAGTCTACTTGTCCCTGTAATCCCGGCATTGTTTCAAACCGTACTGTTGCTTTCTCATCCAAGCGTTCTTTTTGCTCGTGTACATAGGCTCTGACGATACTGTGCCCGCCTGAAAAACCTTGTTCTTTGATTTTTTCGAAGATTCGCTCTGCTGAATATGGAGCTTCTTCCAGCCATAATCTAATTTGTTCCTTATACGGGTCTAACTTTGACGGTTTGGGATTACTTAAATTGTACACCGGTTTGGTTTCAGATTCCGCATATTTTTTTGCTGTACGCGGGTCAATGTGATACTTTCGGGCTATTTCTGTATAACTCAGCCCTTTCTGTCGGTCATTTCGTATTTCCATCCATACTTCTCCTCTCATTTTTACACTCCCTATCTTTTGCGGATAGGTTGAGTGTATCATATTATTTTTCTTGTCGCCATAAACCTACATTTTTTCCTCGGCGTTTTCTTTCATTTTATCATTGGCGTTGACATCAAAAACCTGCATTTAACTGCAGCCTGTGGGACCTCATCGCCATTGATAATCAAATAGTCCCTTTTGCTGCATATTGCATCAACCATTATTTCCACCACACCATCAACCATATCTTCACTATAATTTCGCAGCAAACTGTCATACTCGATATTGAAACAAATTGTTGCCCGATATTGCTGTCGCTCCCTCATCGCATCATTCACATCTTGTTTGGCTCTAATATGACTGCTCGGATTTGATTTGATAGGATAAGTATCACTAAACTCAGTATTATTATATTTATTATTATTTATCTCTGTATAATTAGAGTCGGTTTTACAGAAGTCCAGATTTCGGTTTTCCAGAACTTCGGACTTCGGCATTTCCAGAAGTCCAGACTTCGGTTTTTCAGAAGTCAAGACTTCGGCACAATCCAGATGTCCAGACTTCGGTTTTTCAGAAGTCAGAGAATTATCACACTCTCCCGTTTCAGTATCTGTTTCATCTCTGCCGGAATTAAAATTCATCACATATATAATTGTCGGCTTACCAAGTCCTTGGCGTTTCTTTTGGATTAACCCACAACCTTTTTCGGAATCCAATTCAGCAAACAATTTTACACCTTTGTCTTTTCCTATTCCCATAAATTCCATGGCATCTTCTAATTTAAAATAAATATATACTCGGTCATCTTTATCAATCCAACCGTTCTTAGTTGACAATGACATTCTGTCGAGTAATAATCCGTACAACAATTTTGCTTCCAGCGATACTTTTGAAAACCTCTTGTCCGTGAAAAGCAGTTTGGGTATTCTATAAAAACTATATTGATCTGCTTCCCTGCCATGGAAGAAATCAAATTCATTATTAGTTCTATTACCCATTTTAACACCTCCAATTTTGATATAAAAAAACAGACCATATAAAATATGATCTGCTAAAAACCCATATTAAGTTTTTATAAAAAGCTATATCACGCCCCTAAAAATTACATCCCGTTTCCCGTACAAATTCGTGATGCAATTCACTTATTTTTGTAATTTATAAAATTTTAGAACCTTATTCGGCTTGTACGGACAGCCCTCAAACCCTTGCTACGACTGGGTTTTTCAGTTTCTTGTCTTATTATAACACAATCTCACTCAAATGAATTCAACCGTATCATATCCTTGGCGTCCTCCACCACAAACCGTAAATAGCGGGCGCTTACATCCTGCGTGTAATATTCCCTGTCGCAGCCCAGAAAGCTTTCGTCAAGCAGCGGGCTCCACGATTCGCCGTCTGTAGAATATTCCAGCCGGAATTTTGTAATCGTGGGATATTCTTCACAAATCAGGAAATAGTTCAGCAGTTTTTCTTCCTTTAAGTCAAAAACCACGTCAAAATTCGTCAAATAGGTTTCCCATGCAGTGGAACGGTCAAAATCCAGCATGTTTTCCGCTCCCGCGTATAGTTCATTTCCCAAAATATCAGCGTCCAGCTTCATTTTGGGAATCTCCGGCATGGCCTCCCCGCAGTCGTAAAACACGCGGATTTCATACACATTCCCCTCATAAGCGTTCAGCAGGTTCAGCCGGATATTGTCGGCATAGAAATCTTCCGTCTTTATCGTTACCAGTTCTTTCCCTTCCCCGGCATCCTGGCAGGTCATGGTCTCAACCTGTAATTCTTTCGCCCGCGCGCGGAAGGTCCCGTTCACCTGAAATTCTGTGCAGGTATTTACAGACTGCAATATCTCAATCCGGTTGATAAACGCCGAGCCCGGGAAATAAATCCTGGCCCAGTGCCCATCCGAATCCGTAGGGACAATGTACCATCTGGTATTCTCGTTCCCGTCTACAGCTTTATCTCCTGAAAAATCATTGGCAAACGCCGAATCTACCAGCACCGGCCTGTCCAGCGCCAAGTTTGGGTTTGGTTCTTTTGCCCAAACCGCCCCGCACGCCAACGTGCCGGTAAGGAAGCATCCCAGCATTGCTGCCGCTATCGTCCTATTCTTATTCATAAATGATAATCTCCCTTATATTACCCTGGTTTACCCGGAGGAACAGCTTCTGACCGGGGTCTGTCAGTGTCAACGCGCTCTTATCGGTTATGGTAACCGTGTTCCGCTGCCTGTTGTAAATATAAACTGTGGGGCTGCCAGTCCGCAGGCTGTAAATCACTTCGTCAAAATGAGCTGTTGGTGTTTCCAGTCCTATTTTCATGCGAAGGATCCCGCCTTCCCAGCCAATCAGCTCCCCGTACGCCCGCTCGCTGCCGGTGCGCACATCCTGGATAAAGCCCTTTGCATCGCCGCCCAAAGGCTCCATATTCAGCTTTTTAATTGCAGTGGCCACTTCATTGGAAACGGTATAAAAGATCAAATCCCCCGGCTGCAGCGGCGGGACTTCTGTATACCGGTCCCCGTTGCTGCCGCCTGTCTGGGTGGTATCCGTCTGCTGGAACAGCTTTGTTTTTTCGCCGTCGTCAATAAAGAAGCTTACTTCTTCCGTCCCTTTAAATACCGTAACCTTGCGCATCAGCTCCCCTTCGCTGTTGAGCGCTTCGCCGTCTGACAATACAATGCTGAGCCCTTCGGAAACGGCATTGGGGATGTTAATTGCCGCCGGGTCGTAATAATCCAGCAGTATGGCAGTTACCAGTTCATTTTCCATATCGTAGCAGTGAAAGGTACTCTGGCTTTGCAAAATAGACGAACCAGAAGCGATATAATTGTCTTCATCCTTCAAATCCCTTGGGATTTTAAACACCATAACGCCGGTATCCAGCATCACCTTTTGCGGCGTCAGGTTCGATTCCAGCATCATCGAGGCGCCCATGAAGGTAAGCCCTGTAAACTTCTGATATGTCAGCCGCTCAGGGTCATCCAGCTGTGTATTGTCCAATGTGGTATCCACCCATTTCAATTTGTTTTGTTTGTTCGCTTTATATTTGATAAGCGAACTAACTTCGCCGTTGGTGGCCGCCTGCTCCAGAGCCGCGCGCAGCTGCGTACCGTCCTGCCCTGTTTTCCCGTCAACTGTGATGTCGGAATCACAAGTATAAATCACAAACTGGTTGCTGCTGTTAAAAATTTTAATCATCCATTCGCCAAACGAGCCATTTTGCTTCATATCTACCACAAAGCCATACTCGTACACCGAACCGACGTTATTGTCATAATACACAATGCTGCCCGCTTCATTGGCAACGAACGTGCCCTTTGCGCCGGCCGCCAAAACGCTGCCGTTTGTCATTACAAGCGCCGGGGAAAGCGGGAAAGTGAGTTCGGCGTCCTCGCCGTTGTCCAACGCCGTAAACAGGGTAACGCTGTTGTCGCCCACTTCCTGTATAACGCCGCCCATGATATCCGTCAGCACAACAACCTTTACAAATTTGCCGCTGGGGCTCTCATATACCTCTACAAAATCCTCTTCCGCACGCAGGGAATAATACGCAATCTCCTGGCCGTTCTTTAAAATTTCCAGCGTCATGTCTTCGTTAATGACATAGTTTTTTTCTATCACGGAAACATAGAAGCTCTCTAACAGCGTATTAATCGCAGTAACCTTCCCAATCTGTGCATGATTGAGGAATACAACGTCAATCCTCCCGTCCTCATTGTTGTCAACCAAACGGACTGACCCAATGACCGGCTGGAATTTTTCGTCCGGCACATTCTCTGCCTTTTGGATAAATTCATAATTTTCCAACACGTAAGCATCGCCGCCAACCGCAACCTCTTTGGTACGGCTGCCGTCCTCAAAAGCTACATTTTTATGCGTGGTGGTCTGCAGAATATCGTCTGCTGGGATGTCATAAACCGTGTTGTGGTTTGTCGCCCGGATAGATAAAATTGTTTTATCGTCTATATTTGTCCGCTGGCGGTAATAATATTCCACTTCAAACCCCAACAGCTCCGACAGCGCAAGGTTTTCAAAAACAAAAACCTCTTCTCCGATCCGCGCCCGGTTCTGTTGCAGCGTATCCCTGCCGTTAATGGAGCAATTCCCAACCACATACAAGATACCCTGGCCTTTATAGATATCCATATTTTCCGTAAGGATGGTCCCGTCCTTTACCGCAGACATTCCCAGATCCCCGTCATCAGTCATGCTGCTGGTTTTATATACATCTATCCTGATGGCCCGCTCCAGCATGGTAACAAAATCTGCCTGGGTCAGATACTCATCCCAGCCGTGCTGGACACCTTTTAAAAGGCCCAAATCCACGGCCATATTCTGTTTGCCTATCGACGCTTCCGCAACTTCCCGCCGGCCAAGCAAATCCAGCAGTTCCACGGCCGCCTGGCTCACAGTGACATATTTTGCACGGGACAGCGTTGACTGGTATGCTTCATTCCCCTGCATCCGGCCAACCGCCTGATCCAAATCCGCTTCCGACACAAACTCGCCTGCGTCAAAATCCGTGATGGTCGCAGACAAAATCCCGAAATCATGCAGCATCTGGGCCGCCTGCTTTTGATAGTCCGTCATCGCGGCCGGCGCATTGTCTTCAGCGCTTACCGCGCACAGGCTGGTCAAAACCAGGATCACGCTGATGCATAAGGCAATCATTTTTTTCACTTTTTATTCCCCCACCTTTTTTATTTGTATTCTTCATTCATCTGGAACATCGGGAAGCTGATATCCGCTTCAAGCTGGCCGTAAATTGGAATATCCGCCGGGAAATGTGTTGTCGTCACCACTTTTTCTTCGTCGTCGTAGGTAAATCCCATATATTCCTGGTCAACAATCACCTTGTTCCCCTCGATATCGCGGATAGCCAGCCCAAACCCGCTGCCGTCTCCAAATTTAAACCGGATCCACGGCGCAGTTTCCTGGATATTCCCAAGCCCGTCCGCGTTGTCCTGCAAAATAGCGGCCTGATCCTGCAGCACTTCCCCAATGGAGCTGTCATTTATAATCACCTGCCGCACCTCGCTGTGAAAATCCTGGCGGTTTTCCATATAGTAATCCCCGCACCGGACAGACCCGTTCCCGTAGGTGTAACCGTAAATCACTTCGCCCGTTTCACGGTCCTGCCGCAAAATGGCATACCGGCCGCTCATCTCGGCGCCGTCTACGGTGCGTTCTACCTCGTCGTCGCTGATATAAATGGTGTCGATATAGTTTTCGGTGGTGACCTTTACCGCATAGCTCATGGAATCGCCTCCCACGCGGTTAAACCACTGCACGTCCTGCACAAGCGGCTTCTGCTCCCTGCGCCAGGTTTCGTAAATCGCGCCGTAGCAGGTGATGTCCACATCGCTGACAAGGCGCCTGCGCTCCATCCCCCAGCCCGGATAATCGTCCCGGACAATGTCCCGGCTGCGCACCAGCTTCTGGGTAGAGTTCCTGGTGAAAATAACCTCCGAGTCGTCAACCCCGTTCATAAATACGCCCAGCGAAGACCCTTCGGTCCCGCCGCGGAATACCATGCGGAAGGCGTCCTCCCCGGTTGAAACCTTTGGCTCAAGCCGTATGGGGTACGAGCCCGTGTGGGCCGGCGTAGCGCCGTAATAGCGCAGCACATCCGGCAAATCGGTATCCACCAGCTCCAGCGAATTTTCGGTCATATCCGTCAGCTCGTCCTCCATCGGCTTTAAATACTGCATATGCGCTTCGCCGCCCTGCATTCTGGAAAAATCCACGACATAGGAGCGGTTGTCGTCAATTTCAATCAAAATTTCCGCCCGGCGTTTCATTTTCTGCAGCGTTTCGTATGGGCGCAGCGCTTCCCCTTCTACCAGCTGAATCCGGTTTTCCGACGCCGTGCCGTCGTCATAGGCGTGCAGATAGGGCCGGTTCCAGCGCTGCCTTTCGGAGGCATACTGGTCGTCCCCCCACTGCGAGGTCAAAATGGCGTCGTTGTCATAGATGTTGATGACATTGTGCATCGGCGCCGCAACCATGTAATACCGGTTTGCGCCTACCCCGGTCACATAGCCGGTGTCCGGGAGCGCCTCCATCCCGGCCCCGAAAAGAGTAATACCCATATTCGTGTCATGGGAGTGCCCGTTGTTTGCCGCGGTGGGCATATACAGCGTGACCTGGGTCGTATCCTGCAAATCCCCGTGGGCCAGCTTGAAAAACCCGAAGCGCGGCATGGCGATTTTCCCCGCGCAGGGTTCCTGCATGGGCCATGTCACCGATACCTCATATGGGTTTGATGCATGCGCGTCGTGCATCGAAATATTCATACTGTTTGCGTAAACAAAATAATTGTTCTGGATTGCCTCCGGCAGGTGCTTGAACGGCCAGCGCCGGTCCGCGCTGCCCACGCCGGTAAAATAAAAGCCGTCCTGCGGCACAAAGCCCTCCGGATAGATATAGTTGTCTATAATGTCGGCCGTCAAATCCAGGTTGCCCACCGTCTGGCTATGGTAGCTGATGGTCCCCTCCTGCCACATACCGTCCGCGTCGACGCTGAGCCCGGTATTGTAAAAGGAGTCCATCCACGGAAGGAACTTTTCGGCAAGGCGCGGCTCGTTCAGCACAGCCGCCGCGTTAAACACGTCCGCCAGCGCGTAAGGGATCAGGTTGCTGTATCTTGCGTTTTCCTTCGCCTGGTTGGCCCGCTGGTAAATCCCCCGCGCCATGCGGATAAACATCGCTTCTGTAATTTCCCGCAGGTCAATCCCGTAATCCTCGGACGCTTCCTCCCACGCCGGAGAATCGTAGGTCAAATCATACGCCCTGACCATAAACCGCGGAAGGCAGCCGGTCGCGTTGTAATAGGTGTTGTCAACCATGTCCGGTATTTCCACAAGGGAATACGCACACATCAGAAGGGCGACCGCCACCCGCCGGGCATACTTTTTCTCCCCGGTGCGGGAATACAGCTCGCCAAGCTCCCCAATCAGGGAGGTAACGGCATGCGAATCCCAGTGGTTTACATATGGTATCGTCCGGGTCATGTTCCGGATTTCTTCCATAAATACCGATTCCGGGAGCCGCATATAAGATACGTACTTGTTTTCCAGCGACTCGGTCGATGTCGAAGCAAACAGCGGATGCTGTTCCCTTTGCCAGTTCAGATATTTATTGGTCACAACCGGATGCGATACATCCGCGCTGCTCCAGGACATGAGCATATCATAAATATTGTCAAGCTCCTCCCGGTTGTTTTCATCAAACGCCTGGACAGAATTTCCGACAATGTGCAGCTGCTTGCCCGGGGCGTAAAACGTTTCCTTATTTAAGATGTCCAGCATATCCTCCAGCGGCGCATAGGCCAATTCCTCGTGGATTCTCACCTGCGCTTTTTGCGCGTCGTCTACCAGGAGCGAATTGTTTGCCAAATCAACCGTAATGCTGCTGCCGTCCAGGGTTATTTGGATATGGGTTTCTGTTTCCTCAGCTTCCCCTCCAAACAATCCCAGAAAGAAGGACACCGGCACCCATGTGGTTTCCTGCTCGCGGAATACCTTGGCATCCAAGTTGTCCCGGTTGACCCGCCTGCGGTACTGCCCATTGATAAAAAAGGTATTTTTATCCACCGCAAACACAACCGTATCTGCAAGCTTTTCTTCTGCGCCAGCCAAAAACTCCGGCTTATCGGTGGGGATAACATCGCTGAGTTCATTCATATGCTCCCACACAAGGTCCAAATCGCCCATCGCGCTCAAATCGGCCAAGTCGTAATTGCCGCCCGAAGCGGAAGTTTCTTCCGAAACGGCGGTTTCTTCTGAAACAGCAGTTTCTTCCGAAGCGGAACCCGGCAGCGGGGATGCCAGCAGCTGCGTCATGCAGATTGCCGTTACCAGTACCGCTGCAACTATTTTTTTGTACATCTCATACCACCCTGTCATCATAAATTTGCGGATAAGGCATCGCAGCCAGCCCATTTTGGTTTTACAATGTGCCTTCACAAACGATGAAATTCCGGCGTCCGCGGCATACAAATAAAAACTGCCAACCCCCTTTATGCTTTTCGCTATGCCCTGGCCGCCATACAGCTTCTGTTCACCTTCGGTTCGATAAAACAAGTATATCATCGTCCCCTTCCCCTTCACAAGAAACAACATCCTTAAATAACCTGTAATTTCATTAATGCCGTACAAACCGCGCCAAAAGCGCCCGAGTTTGCATTTTGCAGGTTGATTTTCTTTTTTGCAGGTTCCGGCCCAGCCTGTTCCAGTCATTTGCGCAAAAAACAATCTGATACAGACGGCCTGTTTCTATTTTATATGCCGATTAAGGATGTTGGTTCTTGTACAGGTACATCCGCTTCCATTATAATGAACGTACAGCGTTACCAGGGCATAGCGCTGTCTTAAGCTTCCGTTCGGTTCTGAAATTCCCATTGCCCAATCAAAAAAGGAGGACTGTAAAGTGCGTACAACATCTCAGGTTGGATTACACACACATTCTAAAAAGCACAGTTTGGCCAAACGTGTAAAAGCCAACTGGGAACTGTACCTGATGTTGATTGTTCCCGTTGTTTTTGTTGCCGTGTTCAACTATGCGCCCATGTACGGCGTCCTGATTTCTTTCCAGCGGTATAACCCCGTACTGGGCATCATGCATTCGCCGTGGGTTGGCTTTGAACAATTTGAAAAATTTCTAAAGCTTTCAGACTTTTGGGTTTATGTATGGAATACCTTCTCCATCAGTGCCTTAAGCCTGCTGCTGAGCTTCCCTATGCCGATTATTTTGGCCATGGCGTTTCATTACTGCGCCTTTCCAAAATATAAAAGGGCAGCGCAGCTCATTACATATGCGCCTTATTTCATTTCCGTCGTGGTCTTGTGCGGGCTGGTGCTGCAGGTTTTAGACTACCGCACCGGCATTGTAAACGTAATATTGCAGGCATTGGGGTTTGACCCGGTCAATTTCATGGGGACGCCGTCCTATTTCAAATGGATTTATGCATTGTCCGGCGTCTGGCAGCTGACCGGCTTTAACAGTATCATTTACCTTGCGGCACTGGCAGGCGTATCCACCGAGCTGCACGAGGCCGCCATCATCGACGGCGCGACCAAGCTGCAGCGGGTATGGCACATCGACTTCAAAAGTATCCTGCCCACCATCACCATTTTGCTCATTATGAATGCCGGCAGCCTGGTTTCCACAAGCTATGAAAAAATCCTGCTTTTGCAAAACCCGCTGAATATGACGGCTTCGCAGACGCTGCAAACCTATATCTACCAGATCGGCATCAAGGGGTCGCCCCCGGATTATTCCTACTCAACCGCCATCGGCCTGCTGGTATCGCTGGTTAACATTGCCCTCATCGCAACGGTTAACTTCATATCCAAAAAGCTCGGCGAAACCAGCTTGTGGTAAAGGGGGAACCGTACATGTCAAAAAACAAAAACAACTTAATAAAGGAAACAGCACAGGACCATATTTTTGACGCCATTGGGCTGATCATCATCACAGTGGCCTGCCTGCTGATTATTTATCCGCTGCTGTATGTTATCGCCTGTTCGTTCAGTTCCGGAAGGGCCATATTGACCAATAAGGTTTTTATATGGCCGGTAGAATTCAACCTGGAAGGCTATAAAATGATTTTCCAGGACCCCAAAATAACGACGGGGTTTTATAACAGCTTCTATTATACGATCGTCGGGACCATATTGAGCGTCATTGTGACCACGCTGGCAGCTTATCCACTGTCCAGGACGGATCTGGCGGGGCGGAAATGGTTTACCATTTATTTTACCATCCCCATGTTTATCGGCGGCGGTATGATCCCTACCTATTTGCTCATCAGCAACCTCGGCCTGCTCAACACCCGGGGGGCCATCATCCTGCCGGCAGCGCTCAGCATTTACAACATGATTGTCATGCGCACCTTTTTCCAAAACACCCTGTCCAGGGAATTGCTGGAAGCTGCGCAAATTGACGGCTGCTCCAATTTCGGGTTCCTGTTCCGGATTGCCGCGCCGCTGTCCAAGGCCATTTTTGCAGTCATGGCGCTCTATTACGGTGTTGCCCAGTGGAATTCCTATTTCCCGGCGCTGCTGTACTTAAGCGACAGTTCAAAATACCCGCTGCAAACGGTACTGCGGGAAATTTTGCTCAACAGCCAGGTGGATATGTCCACCCTGACACCCGAGCAGCGCCTGCAGTTCCAATCGGTCAATAACATCGACTCCATTGTGAAATATTCCTCGATTGTTGTTGCCACCATCCCGACGCTGATTGTATACCCCTTTGTACAAAAGCATTTTGTAAAGGGCGTCATGATTGGCTCGGTAAAAGGATAAGAAGTTACAAAATAAAAGAAATGAAGGGAGTTGGATTGTAACATGAAAGGAAAGAAAATACTTTGCGCCGGCCTGATGGCCGCCCTGGCCGCGGGGAGCGCAGCCTGCGGCACACCGCCACAGCAGGCGGCAGTGGAAAATGTCGGAAAAAACGTATCCATCTTAAACACCGCCGGCGATTTCCCCATCGTCAACGAGCCGATCACCATAAAAGCGCTGGTTGCCCGGCATCGCTTGACCGAGGACTTATCAACAGCAAAAATGTGGGTGGATTATGCAGAAAAAACAAATATCCATATTGAAATGGAGCAAATCCCGCAGGAAAACTTTGTAGAAAAACGCAATCTCGTCATGGCCAGCGACGATTTGCCGGACGTCATTTTCAACAACCGGTTTACCTGTGCAGAGGAGCACCTTTACGGCAGCATGGGGCTGCTGGTACCGCTCAACGACCTGGTGGATACCTATGCGCCAAACTATAAGGCAGCATTGGAGAACAACCCATACGTATTGGACTATCTAGCGGACGACAACGGGACTTATTACGACATGGCCCATATCCCGGCCCCGGCAGAATTTAAAACCACCATTACGCAGATGTTTGTCTATACCCCCTGGATGGAAAAGCTGGGGTTGGAAAAGCCCACAAACACCCAGGAATTTTACGATATGCTAAAAGCCTTTAAGGAACAGGATCCCAACGGGAACGGCATTGCCGATGAAATCCCGCTTTCCGGAAGCATTGACGGGTACGGCGGCAATCCTATCCCTTATATCATGAGCGCTTTCCAAAAGGTGGGCGTCGGCGAATCGCTGATTCTGGACAACGGCGAGATTGTCTATCCCTATGCTACTGACGGGTATCGGGAAGGGCTGCGCTATATGAAAAAGCTGTATGATGAAGGCCTGCTTTCTCCACAGACCTTTACCCAGACCAAAGACCAGATGATTGCGCTGGCCATGAACGATACCCACATCTTAGGCGCTACCTCCGGCGCATGGACCGGCTCCTTCACCATCGACGGCGACCCGGACGACGAGCGCTATGCACAATTCGAACTGATCGAACCCTTAGAAGGGCCAACCGGCCTCAAAGGGATGGCAGAATTTGCCCCTTCCCCTACTACGCGCATGGTCATTACCAAAGCTTGTGAATACCCGGAAGCCATGGTCAGATGGCAGGATTACCTGTACACAGAAGAAGGATACGTATACTCCTCGTTTGGTATCGAAAATGAAGACTGGGTGCCAAATACCGATCCCAATCTCACAAATGTCAACGGCAAGGTTGCTACCATTCAATCCTTAGATCCTTCCAATACCAATCTTGGTTTTTCCGGTCAGGTCGGAGTATTGGTGGGCAGCAGTACCGTTGGCAGCAACGCTTATCCGGCTACACAAATCCAGCACAATATCGCGTTTGCCGAAGAGCAGAAAACCTTATATGCGCCTTATCTGGAAAACATCGACCTGCCTCCGGTTAACTTCACAACAGAAGAAAACCAGGAAGTAGAACAAATCAAGGCCGCGCTGAGAACCCACGTGAACAGCTGCACCGCCCAGTTCATTTCCGGCGCTTTGGATATTGAAGCCGATTGGGACCGGTATGTTGCCGACCTGAAAACAAAGGGCTTGGATAAGTTCATAGAAATGCACAAGGAAGCCTATGAGCGGAAATACAAATAATTCCATATAACCGCGTAGTCCGATCCAATGCGTGCCTTGGGCAACAAGCCCAAAAGGCACGCATTGCTTTTACAAAGTAAAACATACCCAAAGGGGGCATTTACATGTTAAAATCCATACCAAAACCGCCTTATCACGGGTTTGCCCGGGAAGAATTTACCTGTCAGAACAGGCTGGGGGTTGTCATCCGCCCGCATACGCCGCAGGCCGGGAATCCCTATATCTGGCGCACAGAATTTTTGGGCGCATTCGATGCAGCCGATATTGCCATGCTAAAGCGGGGCTGGCATCTGGTTTACTATCAGGTGAGTGACATGTACGGCGCGCCGCAAGCTATATCCCTGATGCATGATTTTCAACTGCTAATAGAGCAGGAATACCAGCTTGCCCACAAAGCCACCCTGTTCGGCTTCAGCCGCGGCGGCCTGTACGCCGTCAATTATGCGGCCGCCTACCCCCAAAAGGTGCAGGCGCTCTACCTAGACGCGCCGGTATTGGATATTTTCAGCTGGCCGGCCGGGTTTGGCAAAGGGCGCGGCGCGACTGCCGAATGGGAACAGTGCAAATCCATTTATGGAATTTCCGACAGCGACCGAAACACCTTCCATGGCAATCCACTGGACAAACTGGATATCCTGCTCTCCCATCGAATTCCCATCCTGCTGGTCGCCGGCGATGCGGACGAGGTTGTCCCCTTCGAGGAAAACGGCAAGCTTTTGTATGCCGACTATACATACCGCCACGGCAATATCAAGCTGATTGTAAAACCCGGCGCCGGCCATCACCCGCACAGCCTGGAAGACCCGCAGGAAATTGTGGATTTTTTGATGCAGAAACCGCTGGGCGTTATCATAGAAAACGGCCCTCAGGACTGGCAGATTGTGCAGCAGGAGGACGGGTACGGCCATTTTGCCCTGTCCGGCTATTGGATCGATACCGGCACCTATGCAAAACCGCAGGTCTATCTGCGCGTCGTGCAGGAAGATACCGGCCTGCCGGTGATCCATTGGACTGCCTGCCATATGGAGCAAATGCGCTGGGATGTCCAGCTTAAGGTTCCGGCCGGCGGGCTGTACCGGATAGAAACCTGCCTGGAACAGGAAAACAGCTGCAGCCAGTGGGCAACGCGCGGCGATATCATCCACCATATCGGCGTGGGCGACGTCTTTATCATTGCGGGGCAAAGCAATGTCGTGGGCTACGGCAAGGATTATATTTCCGACCCGCCGGAATTGGGCGTCCATATCCTCAAAAACAGCGGCCAATGGGCATTGGCCTCCCACCCGCTGGGCGATTCCACCAAAACTGCGCACACGCAAAATATGGACAACGCAAACACCAGCTACAGCCCCTACCTGCAATTTGGAAAATACTTAAAGCGACATCTTGGCTATCCCATTGGACTGATACAGACCGCATTGGGCGGCAGTTTCCTGTCTCAATGGGAACCGGGTACCGGCATCCTCTATCAAAATATGATGCAAATCATCGGCAGCCAAAAAATAAAAGGGATGCTCTGGTATCAGGGCTGCAGCGACACTGCGGAACTTTCCCTGGCACAAACCTATTACGACCGGTTTATGCAAATGGTACAGGCAATCCGGCTTTCGCAGGAAAATCCGTCCCTGCCCATCCTCACCTGCCAGCTCAACCATTGCGTTGCCATCCCCGAAGCAAGTCCGGAGGAAAATACCGGCTGTGCGCTGGTTCGCGAAAGCCAGCGGCAGGCGGCTCTTCAGGAAAATATTTACATCGTCCCCACAAATGATTGCACCCTGTCAGACCAAATCCACAACAGCGCCGCCTCCTGCCTGATGATCGGCGAGCGGCTGGCCAGAACGGCTTTGCATTATATCTATGGGAAAGATGAAATCACGTGCGACGCACCAAACATCCAGCACGCAGTCCGCACCACAGACCATCAAATCACCCTGCAATTTATTAACGTGTATGGATATTTATGCTGCTACGACCATCCCGATACACGTTCGTTGTTCTGCGCAGAATGTGACGGCAAACAATTCCGCCCAGTTGCCTGCAAAGTACCGGCAGACGATACCATTGAGCTTACATTTGACCAGCCAATCGCGGCGGGCGCACTCATTCATGGCGGCTTTGAAAAAAACCTTTCCGGCACAATGCCGTTTGATACGGCAACGGGATTGCCCATTTTATCGTTTTATGCAATCCCTGTAGAATGCGAGCTATAACATTCCCCGTACATATGCCGTTCTTTCCATCTTTACACAAATTACAGCTTCGCTGCCGCAAGCAACTACTTATCCCCTAACGAAAAAACCGGCTTTCAGATCATTGACAAATTTTAGTTATGGTTGCTTTTTCTGGAGCGTTCCCTGATCAAAGGCAGTGTGAAAGACGAGGTGGTCTTGTATGAGCGATAGAGACCACCTTGCCCTGCAAAAAATCATACAGATTGACAAATCAAGCGTCTTCATAAAGTTAGAATTTTTTTAGTAGACATCCGTTTCCTCCAAAATTTCCCTATGATAACAGTATAAAAAATATCATTCCCTATCTCATCCGCCCAGTTTTAAAAAACCACATTCCTCCAATGGCGATTTCCGTCTTTGTAACCAAAGCCGAAAATCGCCTTCCTCCAAGGGGCAATCTATCTTTCAAAAAAAACTGTTTACTCCTGCCTCCACAGTAGGGTGCTGTCCCTTCGGAATCCGTCATTTTTCCATTCCTCACAATCTGCATAAATACTGGCTTCTCACCCCATCTAAGCCAGGAGTAATTGTGTTTTTTGCACCCCTTCTTTTTCAGCTTTCAATTCTTATCTTTACTCCTGCCTTACCATCGTTTTTGCACAAAATGTGCATAAATGCTATCGCCAACTACTCCCGCAAACAGCCAATCGGTACCACAAACACACCGTCCTCCCGGCGGTAAGCCACTTCCGTCCCGGTCAATACCATCAAAAAAGAGGGTGCTTTCATTTTCTCTGTATGAATCTTCGCCTGCAATTCCAGCAAATGCTCGGCCGCCTCCTCAATTTCCCTGCTACCAAGCTTTACCTCCACAGCCGCCCAGCGCCCGTCATGAAGCGCAATCACCGCATCCGCCTCCAGTCCGCTGCTGTCCCGGTAATGGAACACCTGTCCATCAATCGCCTCGGCATAAACCCGCAAATCCCGATCGCACAGCGATTCAAACAAAAACCCAAAATACTGGAAATTCTCCAATAGCCCCGCCGGAGTCAGGCGCATCACCGCCGCGGCAATGGACGGGTCGACAAACTGCCGTTTGGGCGAAGTGCGGATTGCCGTTTTAGAGCGCAGCACCGGATTCCACGCCGGCAGGTTTTCCGTCACAAAAATCCGATCCAACGCCCCCAAATACTGGCTGATGGTTTTCTCGGAAATGCTCTCATCCCCGTTGCCCATGGCAATATCATCATGGATGGTCTTAATGGTCGCCAGCGTGGAAATATTTCTGGACAGTGAACGCAACAACGCACGCACACGCACAGGGCTTTTCTCTATCCCGTCCACACGCGACACATCCGCGTGGATAATTGCCTCCACATAATCAATCGCATGGCGCAGCGCGACCGTTTCGCTCTCGCCAACCGACGCCGGCCAGCCGCCCCGGACAATTGCAAACGCAATCTGTTCGATGGTCAAATCCGAAAAGCTGTCAATCTCCGTTTCCCCATCAAACAAAGCCTTTAATGATACACTTCCGTTCGATTCCCGCGACTCGTACAAGCTCATCGGTCGCATCAGCAGGCGGGAAATGCGCCCTGTGCCGGTATGCTGCACCACATTATCCCTTGGCACTGCAGACCCGGTCAATATAAACTGCCCCGGTTCCCCGCGCTGATCTACCATAAAGCGGACTGCATCCCACAGTACAGGCGCCGTCTGCCATTCATCCAGCAGCCGCGGCACATCCCCTTTCAGCAACAGAGACGGTTTGGTGTCCGCCGCTTTCAGATAAGATACCGCCTTGTCCGGATCCTGCATAAATAGCTGGCTTTTAGAATTTTCCAGCGCTGTCCGCGTTTTGCCGCACCATTTCGGCCCTTCTATCAGCACCGCACCGCTGGCTGCCAATCGTTCTCTCAACAATCCGTCCGCAATACGCGGTAAATATGACACTCCCATCCAAAACTCCTCCGTTCTGTCCATTTCATACCCATAATATACCACATACTTCCGAAAATATCAACATTTCACTTCCGGAAATATTACAATTTTACTTCCGGTTTTGTAAATTTTTTACCCTATACAAAAAAGAACGCCGATCCATTACAAGACCAGCGTTCTATTCCTTATTTTTGTTCCAATATCAAATTTGACAGATGTGTCCCTACCAAAAATGTGGCCAAACTGTGACTTTTTTCATAAAAATTTGCTGTGTCAGGCACAGGCGGCGATAGCAGAAATCCCGCTGTCAAAACCGCCCGCAGCCCTTGATACAGCTATGGTTGAAATGGGATTGTACAATTTTACTTCATGCACGATACTGCACCCCGCACGACATTCGAATCCATCTCCTCCCATTAAAAAGCGCAAGCCTTTAGGGCTTGCGCTTTTTATTTTCCATGAATTTTTCTATCTAACTACCGGTAAAGCCGAACTGTCTTAATCTCAAATGGCCGTATCCGAAATACCAATGGATTCCCCGTCCATTCCTGCCCGCCAACCGGCTCCTCTGCCAAATTACACTCCACAGCTTTCGTAACTGGGATATCAACGGTCAAACATACCCTGCTGCTATGCGCAGAATCGGAAAACACATGCGTCCCCTGGTCAGCCTCCGGGTCAGGAAAGGTTGGTGAACGCAGCAGGCTGATACCCATGCGTCCATCCAGCACAGAAAAACCATATTTTTCTGCGCTGATGAGCGCCGCACCATAATTGCCCTCTGACAAATCGGCAAATGACAATGCCGGCACTTCAAACATCGCTTTTTGATGGCTATGATTGCAATGTGCAGCCCGTTCCGTCACCCCAAACGTTTTGGTAACCACGACACCACCCATACCGCTTTTTTCGGTACTGCGGGTGAACCTGCACCCGGTAATGGTTGGGGGCATGCCCTGATAGGGCTCCCCGTCCAAAAACACCTGCGCCTCGCCGCCGGTGGCCATCTCCAGATATACTGCATACCCCGCAAATTCTGCCGGAGCCGTCACCGTATTTCTTCCCATATTTTTTTTCATTTTTGTAGTTCCATGTTTCCTCCTCTATGCCAAAAATGCCCGAATATCACATATTCAGGCACTTTTGATTCTGTTATAAATTCCACATTTGTACTGGAACGCCGCTTTTTTTCAGCAGCGCTTCCATATAAAAATAATCGCCCCAGATACTGCCCCATTGGTGAACAACGCGCTGGCCGCCCTCCCAGCCGCCGCAATAGCAGCCGTCCAGCAGCGCTTCCGCATTGCCGTCAAACGTATGCGAATGCTGCTCTATCAGCGTCCGCAGCATATTGTCGGCGGCCGTTTCATATACCGCCGCCTTATCCGCCGGCGCCACCCTGCACAAATCATACAGCGCGCTTGCGGCAATGGCCGCCGCCGACGTATCGATTGCTTCAGGGGAAGGCGCCCGGCCGTCCAATATAAAATCCCATTTCGGCATGTGGTTTGCATCCAATTGCGCCAGGAAATAATCCGCTGCCTTGACAGATGCGGCTAGGAACTGTTCATCCTGCGTATGCAGCCATGCCAGGTAAAACCCGTAAATCCCCCAGCTCTGCCCTCTGGACCAGCAGGATTCGTCACTGTAACCGCCTTCGTTTTCCCCGCCCAGCGGCTTTCCGGTAACATCGTCAAAATTATAGGTATGATAGGTAGAACCATCCGGACGCATGTTGTGCAGTGTCGCTTTGGCATGATGGTATGCCGCATCCCGCATTGCCGGGTTACTGCTCATCTGCGCCGCGCAAAACAGCAGCGGCAGGTTAAGCAGGCAGTCAATGATCAGCTTCCCGCGGCGGTATGGGCTAATCAGCCGCTCCCATGCACGGATATAGCCGCCGCGCGGGTTATACCGGCAAAGCAGCGCTTCTGCCGCCGACACCGCCAGCCGGGCAAACCGCCGGTCGTTTGTCAGCCGGTATCCGTCTACCGCATACAGTTGATACAAAAATCCCAAATCATGGTCTTTATATCCATATTCCAACCGGTCTTGATAAAATTGCAAAAAACTTACCAAGTAATCCCGGTATTTTTCCTCATCAGCTAGTATACCGGCCATTGCCACCATGCCCATCCAAAAGGAGCCGGTCCAGTCCCCATCCCGGCTCAGCCGCTCGCTGTAGCGTAAATTTGGACTGATACAGGGCG
>CALGRC010000086.1 GCA_937959315.1 uncultured Clostridia bacterium
CAAGCGCTGGGAGGAGGAAAGCCCAAGCACCTGAGAGGCCTCGTATTGCCCGCGGGGGATGGATTGGATGCCGCCGCGGAAGATTTCTGCAAAGTAAGCCGCATAATTTAAAATAAAAGCAACGACAGCGGCCGGGAATCGGTCAAGCACCAGCCATGGACAGATATATGGCAGGGCATAGTAGACAAAAAACAGCTGCAGCATGAGCGGTGTGCCGCGCAGCACCCAGGTGTAAATGCTGACAACGCCGCGCAGCGGGCGGAACTTAGAAATGCCGCCCAGTGAAATGATGAGGCCCAGCGGCAGCGATACTATCAGTGTGATTGCAAAGAGCTGCAGCGTAACCAGCAGGCCATCCCATAAAGCAGGGGATATGCTGGCCGCATATTGAAAAAATTCTTGGATTCCAGATAACATAAGGTCCCTCCGCAAAAAAGCCGCCCGCTTTCTTAAGCGGGCGGCAGGTTGTCTGTGTTATTTCAGCACAATATCTTTGCCAAACCATTTCATAGAAAGCTCGCTTGCCGTCCCGTCGGCAATGACAGCCTCAAATGCTTTGTTGAAAGCTTCAAACAGGGCTTCGCCGTCTTTGCGCAGCGCTACGCCATATTTGTCGGGGCCGAAATCTTCGGTGCCAAAGGCAAACACATTGCCTTTTTGATTGTTTTTGTAATTCCCCAGTACTTCGTCTACAATCACGGCATCAATACGCCCGATTTCCAAATCCATAATCGCTGCGTCATAATCTTTGTATTCAGACAGGGTATCCTGGAAAGTGCTGAAAGATGCGTCTGCTTTAACCACATCCAATGCAGAGCTGCCAGCTTGGGTACCGACATTTTTGCCGGCCAAATCGGCTTTGGTTTTGATATCCGAATCCTGCTTGGTCATGATAACCAGGCGGTTATCTAAGTACGGATCGGTAAACTGCATCACTTCTTCCCGTTCCGGCGTGATGGACAACCCGTTCCACAAACAGTCAACTTTTTTATTTTGCAGTTCCAGTTCTTTGGCGTCCCAGTCAATGGCCTGGAATTCAAAAGGGATTCCCATTTCTTCGCTGACCGCTTTGGCCAGGTCAATGTCAAAGCCAACTAAGTTGCCCGCTTCGTCGCGGAACCCCATGGGAACGAAGGTATCGTCCAGCCCGACGATGAGCTTGCCTTTTGCTTGTACTTCTTCAAGCGAGGTGTCTTCGCCGGTGTTGGTGACAACAACGTCGGTTGGGCCGTCTGCGCCGCCGATAACGCCGGCATCCTCTGTTCCACAGCCGCCAAAGCCTGCTGCCACTGTACATGCCAGTGCAAGAGCGGCTAGTTTCTTAAATTTCATGATAGAAAATCCCCCTTAATTTTAAAGTGCGTTTCCCTTATTATACTTCATTGTATTACTAAAGTAAAGTGTTATTTGAAATTTTTTTGACAATTTTCTGGATATCTACTATAATGAAAAATAAAAAGGAGGCGGCAGCGTGGATGGCGTAAAAATTTTGCATATTTCAGATTTGCATTTGGACAGCCCGACGGTAGGGCTGGATGCAGATCAGCGGGCTGTGCGGCGGCAGGAGCTGCGGCAATCGTTTGCCAATGCGCTGGCGTTTGCAAGGCAGCGGCAGGTACAGGCGGTATTGCTGCCCGGTGACCTGTTTGATGGGCCAGATGTCAGCGCAGATACCGTGAAATTTGTACAAAATTTATTTGCCTCATACAGCGATATGCGTTTTTTCCTTGCACCGGGCAACCATGATCCGCTCTCCGCAAACATGTATACTGCGTTTGCGGATATGCCGCATGTGACGGTATTTGGGGACGCATGGGGCTGTGCAGAACTGCCTGAATGGAATGCGCGGGTATACGGCGCAGGATTTGTACATTCCCAGCAGGCAGAGCCGCTGCTGAGGGGATTCCATACGGGAAAAGGGGAAGCGGTCAACCTGGCGGTGCTGCACGGCGAACTGGTGCAGGGGCTGGCGGCGGGAAGCGCCTATAATCCGGTATATGTACCGGATATTGCAGAAAGCGGCGCGGATTATCTGGCGTTGGGACATTCGCATACGTATTCGGGGATTTTAAAAGCGGGCGGTACCCACTACGCATATTGCGGTACCCATGAGGGGCATGGGTTTGACGAGTGCGGCCCGAAAGGCGTACTGATTGGTACGGTCGGGAAGGGACGTGTGGATCTGGAGTTTGTTCCAACCTGCCTACGGCAGTACCAGCGGCTGGAAGTTGACATAACCGGCTGCGATACGGTGGAAGATGTTTTGACAGCTGTGAATACATGTACCAATCCGCGCGATTTATTCCGGATTGCCCTTGCCGGGCAGTTTGACGGCGAATTGCAGCTTGCTGTGCTGCAAAATGGCGTACAGGCCTATTTTGCAAAATTTGTAAATGAAACCCGGCCGGGCTATGATTTGCAGGCCTTGTCGCAGGAGTATACCCTCAAAGGGTTATTTGCCCGCGGCATTTTGGAACGGTTGGGGCAGGCACAAAGCGAAGAGGAAAAGACGGCGCTGCTGGACGCGGCCGATTTGGCATTCCGCCTGTTCGAGAAGGGGGGCGCTTGAAATGGAGTTGCAGCGGCTGTATATCAAACAGTTCGGCGGGTTGAAGGAACGGGAGTTTTTATTCTCGCCGGGGTTCAATATGGTATTTGGCGGGAATGAAGCGGGAAAAA
>CALGRC010000087.1 GCA_937959315.1 uncultured Clostridia bacterium
AAGAAGAACAAATCGCGTTTGAAATGGGACGGAAACGGCATATGGATAACATTTCAAAAAGCAGGCGGCAGTAAGATATTATAAAAAATCGTGTTTTTTAGGATTTTCCCTTGACAAGGGAGGCGCCGGATGATATAATCCAACATGTTGTTTGGCCCGGTAGTTCAGTTGGTTAGAATGCCAGCCTGTCACGCTGGAGGTCGACGGTTCGAGCCCGTTCCGGGTCGTTGGATAAGATGAAATAACACCTTCAAGAATGAAGGTGTTATTTTTATACAAAATATAAATCTGAATGGAAAACGGCGGTTGACTATTTGGAGGAAATGGAGTATAATTTTTCTATTCGATATATTTTTTTATGGTTTGGAGGAGTTATAGGTGAATAGGGTGTACAATTTTTCGGCGGGGCCGTCAACGCTGCCTTTGCCTGTATTGGAGCGCGCACAAAAAGAATTGGTCTGCTATGGCGACGCTGGTATGTCGGTAATGGAGATGAGTCATCGCAGTGCACCATATCAAGACATTATTGATTCGTGCGAAGCATTGGTGCGTGAGCTTTTGGGAGTTAGCAGCCGGTATAAGGTGTTGTTTTTGCAGGGCGGCGCTTCCAGCCAATTTGCAATGGTACCGCTTAACCTGTTTGGCACAGTAAAAAAAGCCGATTATGTATTAACTGGCGTTTGGGCAAAAAAAGCGGCAAAAGAGGCTGCCCGTTACGGTGAGGTCAATATTGTCGCAAGTTCTGAGGATCGGGTGTTTAACTATATTCCGTCGCTGGATGCTGCGAAATTTTCAAAAGACGCCGCATATTTTCATTTTACGCATAACAATACCATTTATGGTACGCGGTTTACCGATATTCCTGAACCGGGCGACGTACCATTGGTAACCGACATGTCGTCCAGTATTTTCAGCCAGGTGATTGACGTGGATAAGTATGGGATTATCTATGCTGGTGCGCAGAAAAACATGGGGCCGGCCGGGGTGACATTGGTGATTGTCCGGGAAGATTTGATTGGCAATGCCCTGGATATCACGCCAACTATGTTTAATTATCAAACACATGCTGATAATGGCTCTATGTTTAATACGCCGCCGTGCTATGCCATATACATCTGCAAGCTGGTGTGCGAATGGCTGAAAAATTTAGGCGGTGTTGCAGAAATTGAAAAAATCAATGTCCACAAAGCGGGTATCTTGTATGACTTTTTGGACAATTCCAAAATGTTTCGGCCAACGGTGACGAATGTAAAAGACCGTTCCATTATGAATGTCCCGTTTGTGACCGGTAGTGATGAATTGAATGCGAAATTTATCAAAGAAGCTGCTGCCAACGGCTTTGTCAATTTGAAAGGACACCGTACGGTAGGCGGTATGCGCGCCAGCATTTATAATGCTATGCCGGTGGAGGGCGTCGAAAAGCTGGTGGCCTTTATGAAGGACTTTGAGGCGAAAAATTAATTTGGGGGCTGTGTCAAGATGTACAACGTGCTGACATTAAATAAAATTTCCAATCATGGATTGGATATGCTGGATAAATCAGATTACCAGATTGCAGATGTATGTGATTCGCCGGACGGGATTATTCTGCGCAGCTTTTCCATGCACGACATGGAACTGCCGGAATCGCTCAAATGCGTAGCGCGTGCCGGCGCAGGCGTGAACAATATTCCTCTGGACAAATGCAGCGAACAGGGCATTGTGGTGTTCAATACGCCGGGTGCCAATGCCAATGCGGTCAAAGAATTGGCCATTGCGGCGCTGCTGCTTTCATCCCGGAAAATTGACGATGGCATTGCATGGGCGAAAACGCTTGCTGACGGTGAAACAACTGTTGCAAAGCAGGTAGAAAAGGGCAAGGGCCAGTTTGTCGGTCCGGAAATCCAGGGGAAAAAGCTAGGGGTGATTGGCCTTGGAGCGATCGGCGTTATGGTTGCAAATACTGCTTATACGCTGGGGATGGAGGTAGAAGGGTATGATCCGTATATTTCCATCGATGCCGCTTGGGGATTATCCCGCCATGTAAAAAAAGCAGATAATATCAAACAGCTGTTTGAAACCTGTGATTATTTGACACTCCATGTTCCGCTCAACGACAGTACCAAAGGGATGATTGGCAAAGAGGCGTTTGCCAGTATGAAAAAAGGGATGCGTATTTTGAATTTGGCGCGCGGCGGCCTGGTGGACAATGCTGCCATGAAAGATGCAATTGCAGATGGGACGGTTGCCTGCTATGTGACTGATTTCCCGGACGCTGAGACCATTCATATGGACGGTGTGATTTGTATTCCACACTTGGGGGCTTCTACGCCTGAATCGGAAGATAACTGCGCGCGGATGGCAGCAGCCGAACTGGATGAGTTTTTGCGGGAAGGGAATATTGTCAATTCGGTCAATTATCCCGATTGCGAACTGCCGCGGGATAGCGGTATCCGGGTGACCATTGCACACAAAAATATCCCCAATATGCTCAGCAGCTTTTCCGCGGTTTTTGCGGCGTCTGGCATCAATATTCAAAATATGCTCAACAAAAGCCGGAAGGATTATGCATATACAATTATGGATGTCTGTGT
>CALGRC010000088.1 GCA_937959315.1 uncultured Clostridia bacterium
AAATCCATCGGGAGCAGCCGGAATTTTGGCTGCTCCCGTGGACAAATAGGACGTTGTTTTTGGGATTGGCAATGGTTTTATATTACTTTGCCAATTTGGCTTTCTGAAACCCTTGATTTTATTGGTGTTTCAAAGCCCTAAATGCTCACTTCTATGTGTGGAAAGTGGAAAATGAAAATGCGGTTTTCGGGGGAAGGAATATAAACATATTACTTTGTCCTTCTCGAGCTTTGAAAGCCGCATGAAATAAGGGGTTGAAACGCTCTAAATTTCCACACATGACAAAAGGGATACAGGCCATTGACAGCCCGTATCCCTTTCGCTTCACCCCCTGTCTGCCGGTAAACGGTAATTATTTTGCATACTTCCTTATTACCATTCGCCTTACAAGGGGAATATTTTTTTGCAAAATCATAATCTTCCTTTTTCCTTTTTTCCTTCTAAAAACCCCCTTTGTAAATCATAAGAAAAAATCAAAAGGATTGCTTATCCTTTGCGGCAGCCCCGCCTTTCCCCGCCGCCTTCCTTTATGGCCTCAGCACAGAAGGCTGTGGGTTATGTGGTATCCAAGGTAACAGATGACGGCAGTGTGGCAGGGGTATCAACAGGGACGCCGATTATGAAGGATGCCCAGGCCTATAAAAGCGTCCCGGTTTGCACAACACTATATGGGCAAGGCTTAACTTTGTTAATGCTTTGCGAACAGAAACGGGGATAGGCTTCAGCCGGCTGCAATAGAAGCATTTTGCACAAAGAATCATGATAATGGTGGTAATTTTGCCGGCGGTGGTGTATACTACAGATAAAACCATCGTTTGGGAGGATAGGCCATGATTCGGTTGATTGCGGCGGATATGGACGGCACACTGCTGGATAGCCGGCGGAACCTGCCGCCGGGGCTGTTTGGCGCCATCCGTGCGTTGCGGCGGCAGGGGGTATTGTTTGTTGCTGCCAGCGGGCGGCAGTATTATAACCTAGTACATTTGTTTGACGGTATCCGGGATGAAATTGTTTTCATCAGTGAAAACGGGGCGGCTATTTTTCAGTGCGGCAAGGCTGTTTTTACTGATACGATGCCGGTTTCTTCTTTGGAAGAGCCGCTTTCCTGCATTGCGCAGACACCGCAGCTTTATCCTGGGCTGGGCGGCGTACAGTCGTCGTACATTGCCAAGTGCGATGAGGACGCGCTCGCCCATGCCAAGCTGTATTACAACCGGCTGGAGGTGGTCCCCGATTTGCTGGAGGCCGCCCGGTATGACAGTATCTGCAAAATTGCGGTATACGATACGTTGGACGCCGAACAGCGCGGCTATCCGCTGCTCCGGCAGTTTTCCAGCAGGTTCCAGGTCAGTTTGTCGGGCAACGCTTGGGTAGATATGATGAAGGCGGGGGTCAACAAAGGTTCTGCTGTGCGGCATTTGCAGCAGCAATATGGTATTTCTTATGGGGAAACGATGGTATTTGGCGACTATTTAAATGATTGGGAAATGATGCAGGCGGCCTATTACAGCTTTGCTATGGCCAATGCGCACCCGGCGCTGAAAACCGTGTCCCATTTCCAGGCAAAATCCAACGATGAAAATGGGGTACTGGAGGCCATTGGCCAGTATTTCAAACTATAAAAACCCCATCCGGTGCCATACGCCGGATGGGGTTTTGCCTATTCCACCGTGACAGATTTTGCCAGGTTGCGGGGTTTATCTACATCGCACCCTTTGCCTATGGATACATAGTAGGAAAGCAGCTGTAAAGGGACGGCGGCTACCACCGGCGAAAGCAGTTCGGATATCTGCGGCAGACGGAATACATCGTCAAAGCCGCTGCCGTCGAACCCGTCGGCAAGTATGCCAAGCACGTAAGCCCCGCGGGTGACAACTTCGCGGATGTTGCTTTCCATTTTGGGCTGCAGGCGTTTGCTGGTGTTGACGGCCACTACTACAGTACCCGGTTCGATGAGTGCGATAGGCCCGTGCTTGAGCTCGCCGCCTGCGTAGGCTTCAGCGTGGATATAGGAGATTTCCTTGAGTTTGAGCGCCCCTTCCAGCGCTACGGCATAGTCCAGCCCGCGGCCAAGATAATAGATATCCTGCTGTTCCGCCAGCTTTTTCCCAAGCTTTTTGAGTTCTAGTTCCTGCGCCAGCACCCGGGATACTTGGGCGGGCAGTTCCAGCAGGCTATTTTTCAGAGCGTCTGCCTGCTTTGCTTCTATGGTCCCGCGGTTTTCCGCTAAAAACAGCGCCAGCGTATACATGGCAATGAGCTGTGAGGTATATGCTTTCGTGGAAGCCACTGCAATTTCTGGGCCGGCGTGGGTATAAAAGACAAAATCCGCTTCCCGCGCGGCGGTGCTGCCTACCACATTGGTGACGGCCACCACCTGGGAGCCGTGTTCCTTTGCCAGACGCAGGGCGGCGAGCGTATCGGCCGTTTCGCCCGACTGGCTGATGATGACAAGCAAAGTTTTTTCGTCAATGATAGGGTCGCGGTATCGGAATTCCGAAGCCATGTCCACATCTACGGGAATGCCTGCTAGCCTTTCGATGGCATATTTGCCCACCAGTCCCGCATGGTAGGCGGTGCCGCAGGCAACGATAAAAATTTCCCGGATATCTTTGATTTTTTCGTAGGCAAGGCTGTCAAATACGGTTGTCTGCCCAACGGCTACCCGTCCCAGCAGGGTGTCGCGGATTGCCTTTGGCTGTTCGTGGATTTCCTTTAGCATAAAATGGTCGTAACCGGCCTTTTCCGCTGCATCCGCGTCAAAGGTGACATGATAGATTTCGCGGGTGATGGGCTTTTTTTCGTGGGTGAACAGTTGGACGCCTTCTTTGGTCAAAACGGCAAATTCGTTGTCTTCCAGCAGGTATACGTCGCGCGTCTGCTTTAAAATGGCCGGGATATCTGACGCGACAAAATTTTCGCCCTGCCCAAGCCCGATGATAAGCGGGCTGTATTTGCGAACCGCGACAATTTTATCTGGCTCAGCGCTGCAGATGACGCATGCCGCTTAGCTGCCGGACAGTTTTTCTGCTGCGCGCACCACGGCGTCAAACAAATTGCCCTCATAGTAATAGTCTACCAGGTGGGGGATAACCTCCGTATCGGTATCGGTGGTAAAGTCGTACCCCTCGCTTTCCAAATATTCCCGCAAGACGGCGTAGTTTTCAATAATCCCGTTGTGTACTACGGCAATGGAGCCGCTGGCATTGGTATGGGGATGGGAATTTCTAACCGACGGCTCGCCGTGAGTGGCCCAGCGGGTGTGCCCAATCCCCAGCGTACCGGATAAGTCCTTTTTTTCAGCCTCTGCTTTTAAATTTTTCAGCCGTCCTTTGACTTTGCATACCTGGATACCGCCCGGCTGCATGACGGCGATACCCGCTGAGTCATATCCGCGGTATTCCAGTTTTTCTAACCCTTCCAGCAACAGGCCGTTGGCCTGCCGCTGCCCAACATATCCGACAATTCCGCACATAGCTGCTATTCGCTCCTTTTTTTGCACACCAAAAAAAGGTATGTCCCATACCTGTTTGGCGTTTGATTGCCGGCTTTTGGCATCTGGCCGGGTTTGTCCCGCAGATTGCTCTGCGGATTTGCCGGCCGCTGACGGCAATGCCATGCCGTGGGGCACCCGCCGAAAAACATTCGATAAACCCCACCCTCGTCAACTGCCTGTTTTGTCCCTGGCAGTTCTGGCGCTTGGTTGTATACCGCCTGTGTGTTTTCCCTCCTTTGTATACGGCAGTACAAATAGAGTTGCTCTGTATGGGCAAAAGCCGGATGCCCGTACACAGTCTTATTTATTATAATCTGACTGTTGGAATTTTGTCAACGTTTTTTGCAAAAATCACGCACATTCTTTTGTAGGGGGCATATACTGGCAATAGAGTGACATAAATTTGAGGGATTCTCATACGATACTGTATGGGAGCTTTTAGGAGGCGGATGGAATGAGGCAATACGATGCAGAATCGGAAGCGCTCCGCAAGCTGCTTCAATCCCGTGAAGGGCAGCAGGCAATGGGTTCTATGAAACAACTGGATGCAAACGATATCCGGCGAAAAATTGGCAGTGTCGATACAGAGGCTGCAGCTAAAAAACTGGAAGAACTGAACCTAGGCGCGGCAGCAGACAGGCTGCGGCATACTTCCAAGGAAGATATTGTAAAGGCGCTTACCAGCAACCCAGAGCTGCTTGAAAGGCTGCGCAGTTTGTTTTGATGGGAGGTGTTTGGGCTTGGATGACAATATGATGGATAAACTCAAAGGGATTTTAAATGACCCGGATACCATGCGTTCCCTTTCTGAGATGATAGAGGGCATGGGCGGCGGGAAGCAAAAACAGCAGGCGGAGTCGGAAGCTAAGGCTGCGCAGCAAATGCAGATGATGATGAAAGTGAAAGATATCATGGACCGGGTAACCGACACTGACGACCCGCGTATCAACTTGCTGACCGCATTGCGTCCATATATGCGCAGCAAACGGGCCGGCCAGATGGATAAGGCCATCCGGATGATTCAAATGACAAAGCTGACATCGGTATTGAAAGACCTTCGGTAAATAGGGGAGGAATGGATATGTACCGGAGATATTATGATGGGTATAACCGTTATGAACAGGATAAACAGGAAGCTGGACAGGGAGAAGTCGTGGTGCCCCATACCAAAGAGGAACCACAGCCGCAGGCTGGGGAAATAGCCGGGCAGGATACCGGCAGGCCGGAAGCGGACGGGGATTTGCAGTTTACCATTGAGGACGGGAACCCGGCAGTTGCCGCTTGCCGGCGGCGGGGCGGCCTGTTTGACCGGTTTGAAATAGACGACCTTATTCTGCTTGGCGTCATTGTACTGGTGTTGCAGGACTCGGTTGACGATACGCTGCTGCTGGTGGTATTGGGATTTATCTTCCTGGTAGGTTTTTTGGACTGAGGGTACATAAATACCGCCAGCCTCTTGAAAATGGCTGGCGGTTTCGCATTATTGCGCTGGCGTCTGCTGTTCTGCCTGCTTTAAAATGGCTTCCAGTTGGGTGCGCAGCGCTTCTTTTTCTTCCGGGTCAATGTTGGGGTCGTTGAATGCATTGACCATAGATTCCATTTCTTCCATGGTTGGCATGGGCACTTCCTCCGTTTGTTCTTCCGTATTTTCCTGCGGGTCTTCCGCCGGTGCTGCGGTGTCATCCTCCGGCGCTGTCTGGGACGATTCTGTATCGTCGGTTACCGAGGTCTGCGGCTGCTCTGCCGGTTCCTGTTTGCCCCAGCAGCCGGGCAGAAGCAGCAGCAGGGCCAGCGATAGGAGTAACAGTTTTTTCATATCTATCAATGCCTCCGGACAAATTGTTTTTTTTATTGTACTATAAAGCAGGGCAGAATGCAAGAGGTATACGAATGTGAAAAACGGTAAAACATAACAAAGTACTTGAAAATCTGCCGTTAGCGCGGTAAGATAAAGAAAAACGGAAGGTGGGTAAGCAAATGAAAGCAGATAAACGGAAGGTGGTTTTAATTGGCACCGGCCTGGTAGGCATGAGCTATGCTTATGCATTGCTAAACCAGGCAGCGTGTGATGAGCTGGTACTCATTGATATTGACAAAAAGCGGGCTATTGGCGAGGCGATGGATTTAAACCACGGGCTGGCTTTTTCTGCATCCAACATGAATATTTTTGCAGGGGAGTACAGTGACTGCAAGGATGCGGATATCGTGGCAGTGTGCGCGGGCGTTGCGCAAAAGCCGGGCGAATCGCGGCCCGACTTGCTCCAGCGCAATGCGGCGGTATTCCAAACCATCATTGGCCCGGTGGTGGAGTCGGGCTTTCAAGGGATTTTCCTCATTGCAACCAACCCAGTGGATATTATGGCCCATATCACCCAAACGTTGTCTGGGTTTGACAGCAGCCGGGTGCTGGGCACGGGGACAACGCTGGATACCGCGCGGCTGCGGTATTTGATTGGCGATTATTTTACGGTTGACCCACGCAACATCCACGGTTATGTGATGGGCGAGCACGGGGACAGCGAATTTGTCCCATGGTCGCAGGCGATGGTGGCGACCAAGCCCATTGCCGATATCTGCCGGCAATCGGGCGGGAAATATGACTATGCCCGTATGGAGGAAATCAGCGAGGAAGTGCGCAACGCGGCCCAACAGATTATTGAGGCGAAGAAGAGCACCTATTATGGAATTGGGATGGCGATGGTACGCATTACCCGTGCGATATTCGGCGATGAAAACAGTGTACTGACCGTATCGGCCATGCTGCACGGCGAGTACGGCCAGGATGATGTATATGTTGGCGTACCGTGTATTGTCAACCGCAACGGCGTCGCCAACGTGCTTCAGTTATCGCTCAGCACGGATGAAATGCGCAAGCTTAAGGCTTCGTGCGACGAGCTGCAAGGATTTTACAAGGGGATTCAATTGTAAATAAGCCGTTATGGGAAAAACCCCCGGGGCATATGCCCCGGGGGTTTTGTTATGATTTCTTTTGTACGCTTCGTTCCGCGATTTCAATGGCCTTTGTCACCATGTTGCCGCAGTCCCTGGAGGATACGTTCCCCCAGCCGCCGTCTTTTGAAACGGTGTCGTATACACCCAGCTCCTTGGCAATTTCATACTTCAATGCTTCGGACATTTTTGAATGGCTCATCTCTTTCACCCTCCGCGTCTGCGCCATCCCCCAAAAAGGACAGCTAAGAGAAATCGGTTTGTGCGCTTTTGTCCCGCACAACCATAGCATATCCCGCGCGGCGGGCTTTTAGTACGGCAATATCCGGGTTAAATGGTAAGGGTGCCCTCGGCAGTCTGTTCCAGCATCAAAATGCGTTCCTCTGCGCCAGTGGCGGCGTTGATATACAAAAGGTAGGTGCGTCCGTCAAAGGTGCCCTTAAATTCATGGCACAGCGCTTCGCGCCCGGTATCCAGCGGGATGACGCACAGCGCATAGGATTGGATTTCCAAATTTTTGCTAATTTTTGCCTGCGCATCCTCTTTGGAAACGGTGATTTCCGGCAGGGCGCGGACATCCTCGTGGGACATCAAAAAGCCCTTGCTTTCAAACCCCATAATTTCGCCGTTGTCTAGAGCTACCTTGATTTTGATTAAATCGGGGTACATGGTGATGCCATCCTGCACAAAGGCATAGTTGATGGTGGCAATGTTGTTTTGGATTTCCCAGTAGGTTTCCTTCATGCCCATGATACCGTTGGACACCAGAAAGTCTGCGCCTGCCTTAGTGGCTTGTTCAATGCCGATAGACCGCTGCGGGACGCTGCGGTTTTCCAGCATATACAAAATATAGCCATCCTTTTTGGTCACTTCAATGGCCATATGGGTGCCGTCGTCGCCAGTGCCGGAAAAACAGTAGGTGGCAATGGTGCCGTCCGACTCGCCGGTAAACTCGATGGTGCTGATGTGCTCGTTGTGCAAAAAGGTACGCGCCTTTTGTTCGGCCTCCTGCTGGCTGATTTCAGTACTGCTGCGTAAATGCTTAGCTTCCATTTTGTTGATGTGGTCGGAAAACGGGCCGTCGTAGATGAGGGATGGATATTCCTGAAATTCATTTTCTACCGTTTCCATACCGCCGGCAAAGCTGCCTTCCACGCCCTTGCTGCTCTTTTGTTCGATCTCGGAAAAGGACAGGTTGCCTGCGTACAGGTCGGACAGCATATTTTGCAGGTTTTGCAAAAGCGTGTTGGAATATTCCGATAGGCTCGCCAGTTCTTTATATTCGGCGTCGGTAATGGAGCCGCCGCCCATGACCTTTTTGCTGATGGAATAGGTGTAGTCGCCCACCTGCGATAAAAATTTTGCGGTGTTGTCCAATTCTACATGGGCAATGGGGAGCTGGCCTAGATTGGCTTGGGCAAAGGTTGCCTGCCGGTAGACGTCGTTTGCAATATCCGACAGCATAACCGGCGTAGATGCCACTGCGCCTTTTGCTAGCGTGGTATTCAAATCGCCGACGCTGTCCACCAGGTCCTGGAAAGCGCGGGTGTATTGGTTGGTGACCTGCCGTTCGTAATTTTCTGCTTTGGCGTATTGGTATATCCCTGCGCCGCCCACCAAGATGAGTGCCAGGGCAATGAGGGAAATGCTGAGCGCACGGCTGCGGGTTTCCTTTTTATCAGACATATTTTGCCTCCTTTATTTGGCAAACCGGTGGTTGCCGATGGTTTTGACCACCGGGCGGGAATAAATCCAGCTGCTGGTGGCGGTTTTTGGATTGTAGTAGTAGATGGCGCCGCCTGACGGGTCCCAGCCGTTCATGGCGTCCTGGCACGCCTTGTAGACGGTGGAATTTGGGTCGATGGGCACATTGATCTGCCCGTCGATGGTGGCGGTAAACGCCCTTGGCTGATAGATGACGCCGGCAATGGTGTTGGGAAAGGACGGGTGCTTGACGCGGTTTAAAATCACTGCCGCTACCGCCACCTGCCCCTCATACGGTTCGCCGCGTGCTTCGCCGTTGACACAGCGCGCCAAAAGCTGCAGGTTTTGTTCCCAGGTGTTGGCTGCCGCCACCTGCGGCTGGCCGCTGCGTTCCATCATGGTAAACGCACAGGCCAGCACGGCGCAAAGGCACAGCGCAAGGATTTTTTTATGTTTTTTCATGGGTTACCCTCCTTTATTTGTCCTTATTTTTTTGCAGCGCCAGCTATTTTATACATGAAAAGCAGCATTTGGCACCTGTGAAATTTTATGTATTTTTACCTCTTGCATTTTTCATGGTATACGTGTATAATTATACGAAAGGAGTGCATAAATATGTTGGAACAGATTGTGTCGATGGACGGGCAATACTATATGAATACTTTTGGGCCGCGGACGCCCGTTGCATTTGATCGGGGCGAGGGCATGACGCTCTATAGCACGGACGGCATTGCCTATACCGATTTTTTTGCGGGCATTGCGGTAAATTGCCTGGGATATGCGCATCCGATCCTGACGGCGGCGCTGTCCGACCAGGTGAAAAAGCTGCTGCATACCTCTTCGCTTTATTATATTAAGCAGCAGGCACGGCTGGCAAAGGAACTGTGCATGCGATCCTGCTTTGACAGGGCGTTTTTTTGCAGCACTGGCGCGGAAGCCAATGAAGGCGCGCTGAAGCTGGCGCGCAAATATTTTTATGAGCGCGGCGAGGACCGGTATGAATTTGTCACATTGGAACAATCCTTCCACGGGCGTACCATTACCACGGCAACGGCAACCGGGCAGGAAAAGTATTCCAAACCATATGCGCCGCTCACGCCGGGGTTTACCTATGTCCCCATCAATGATTTGGATGCTATGCAGACCGCTGTCGGCCCGCATACGGCGGGGATCATGCTGGAGCTGATACAAGGCGAGAGCGGGGTGCATCCGGCAGATAGGGCATACATACAGGCGGTACGCAAATTGTGCGATGAGCAGGGGATATTGCTGATAGTAGACGAGGTGCAGACCGGTATGGGCCGCACCGGCAAGCTGTTTTGCTATGAACATTATGGGATAGAGCCGGATATTATGACGCTGGCAAAGGCGCTGGGCGGCGGGGTGCCCATTGGCGCGGTGCTGGCCAAGGAGGCCGTGGCGCAGGCCTTCCATCCCGGTGACCACGGAACCACTTTTGGCGGGAATCCCCTGTCCACCCGTGCAGGGCTGGCGGTACTGGAGGCGTTTGATGCAGAAGGGCTGGTTCAAAATGCCGCGGATATGGGCGCGTATTTTGCGGAAAAGCTGCATGCGCTGCCGGGCATTGCCCAGGTGCGGGGCAGAGGGCTGATGATTGGCGCAGATATTGCCGGCGGTGCAAAGGCGGTACAGAAGGCACTGTTTGAAAAGCGGTATCTGGTGGGCTGTGTGGGGGATACCACGCTGCGCCTGCTGCCGCCGCTCATTGTAAAAAAAGAGGATATTGACGGGTTTACCGCAGCTTTGGCGGATATATTGGAGGGGGATTGACATGAAGCATTTGATTAGCCTGCATGATTTGACTGGTAAACAGGTATCGGATTTGCTTTCCCTTGCGGAAAAGCTGAAAAAAGAGCAGAAGTCGGGGATTGCACACCCGCTTTTGGCGGGCAAAACGCTGGGTATGATATTTACCAAATCATCCACCCGTACCCGGGTGTCATTTGAGGTGGGCATGTACCAGCTAGGCGGCCATGCGCTCTATTTAAACGGCAATGATATTCAGCTTGGCCGCGGCGAGAGCATTTATGACACGGCAAATGTGCTGTCGCGGTTTGTGGACGGTATCCTCATCCGCACCTATGCGCATCAGGATGTGCTGGATTTGGCCAAATACGGGCAGGTGCCGGTCATCAATGGGCTGACCGATTACCTGCATCCCTGCCAGGTGCTGGCCGATTTGCTGACGGTTTATGAGTACAAGCACACGTTAAAAGGCTTGAAGTTTGCCTATGTGGGGGATGGCAACAATATGGCCAATTCACTGCTGTATGGCTGTACCAAGGTGGGCATGGATATTGCGGTTGCCACGCCCGAAGGATATGCCTGCCCGGACGAGGTGGTGGAAAACGCCAAAGCGGACGCAAAGGAGTGCGGCTGCACGGTGACCGTTACCAACGACCCGGCAGAGGCGGTCAAAGGCGCCGACGTGGTGTGCACCGACACTTGGGTGAGCATGGGGCAGGAGGAGGAAAAGCAGGCGCGCATTCAAATTTTTGCGCCGTATACGGTGGACGACAAGCTATTCGGCATGGCAAAGGAGGACGCGATATTTTTGCATTGCCTGCCTGCCTACCGTGGCTGCGAGGTAACCGAAAGCGTGATCGACGGGCCGCGCTCTGTCATTTTTGACGAGGCGGAAAACCGCCTGCATGCGCAAAAGGCGGTGTTGGCCGCCGTGATGAAATCCGCAATGCGACCATGGACGATATAGACGAAATCCAGGAAATCACCCATGCGGCATTTTTAAAATATGTAGAGCTGGCCGGCATCCAAGGGGATATTGCTGCGCTGACCGAAACGGCGGATGACGTAAGGCACGACATTGAAAACCACATGGTGCTGGTGGCATACATTAACGGCAGGGTGGTTGGCAGCGTACGGGTTAAGCGGATGAGCAATGATGTGGCGTATTTATACCGGTTTGGCGTCCATCCGAATTTTCAAAATCTGGGTATTGGAAAGGCTTTGATGAACCTGGTGGATATCAATATGAAAGTGCGCGGGTTCAAGCAGCTTCAATTACATACTGGTGCAAAAATCAAACCGTTGGTGATTTTTTACTATGGGCGGGGGTTTTATATTGATTCCACCAACAAAGACCGCGGTTATATACGGGCGCTGCTGTGCAAGGACTATAAATAATATTTGACAAATGGCAGGAATTTGTGAGATAATAAAAAAGCGGGGCAAGATCCCGCTTTTTTGTATGGATGAATTGGAGATGGGATGTGGTAACGTGACAAAAATCAGGGATATTTTGGGCCGCGGCCGTCCGTCCGTTTCGCTGGAGGTATTCCCGCCTAAAGCGGGCGCTGATATTGCGGGTATATACCGTACACTTGACCGCCTTTCCGGCCTGCAGCCGGATTTTATCAGCGTAACGTACGGCGCGGCGGGGACGCAGAGCAAAAATACCATTGAAATTGCCGGCTATATTCAGAAAAATCTGCATCTGCCGGCGCTGGCGCATTTGACCTGTTTATCATCTACAAAAGAACAGATAACCGGGATAATTGGACAGATGCAGGCGCATGGGATTGAGCATGTGTTGGCGCTGCGCGGGGATATTCCCGAGGGGTTTGCCGGGTTCCCAACGCCGCTGCATTTTCATCATGCCAGCGATTTAATCGGCGCCCTGCGTGCGCAAGGGGAGTTTTGCATTGGGGGCGCCTGTTATCCGGAAGGGCATCCTGACAGCGCTAACGAGTGGGAAGACTTGGTGCATTTGAAACATAAGGTGGATTGTGGGTGCGAATTTCTCATCAGCCAGTTGTTTTTTGACAATAGCTGTTTTTTTGCATTTCTTGACAAACTGCGCGCTATGGATGTAAAAGTGCCGGTTTTAGCGGGTATCATGCCCATTACTGCCAAATCGCATATTCAAAAAATGTGTATTTTATCCGGCGCTAAAATGCCCGACCGTTTAACGCGCATGCTGGCAAAATACCAGGACAGCCCAGACGCGCTGCGGGAAGCCGGCATTGCCTATGCCACCGAACAGATAATAGAACTGTTGAGCGCCGGGGTAGACGGGATACACCTTTACACCATGAACAAAAGCAAAGTGTGTACCAAAATATTGGAAAATATCGACAGCATTCGTAAGGAGGCGTACAGGTGAGTTCCATTTGGAAGGGAGAACGGGTGCGCCTGCGCGCGATGACCGGCGAGGACGTACCATTGTTTATAGATGAAAACGGCGACTATGACACAGATTTGATGCGGGTATATGACGTGATTGATTTTCCATATTCCCGTGAGCAGATGAAACGGCAGCTCGAGGAATTTGAAAAAACTAAGCCGCAGAAGGATGACTTTTTGTTTGCGGCTGAAACGCATGGCCATCAGCCGGTAGGGGCGCTCATTGCTTTTGATTGTGACAGCCGGATGGGCACTTTTAAATACGGGCTGTTTGTAAAAGACGCTTTCAAGGGCAAGGGCTATGCCCGTGAGGCGGCGCAGCTTCTTTTGGACTATTATTTTTTTGAGCGCCGCTACCACAAGTGCAATGTGTATATCTATGCGTTCAATGCGCCTTCTGTCCGGTTTCATGAAAAATTGGGGTTTGTACCCGAAGGGCGGCTGCGGGATATGGTGTACACCGGCGGGCAGTACCACGATACGCTCTACTATGGCATTACCAGGGAAGAATATCAAAAAAGCCGCGCATAGCGCGGCTTTTTAGTCTGCATCTTCCTCCAGTACTTCAATTAAAAAGCTAACCGGCCGGAACCCGTCGTTACAGGATATCATGGCTGATGTTTCGTTTTTCATCCAGCCGTCATACAGGCTTTTTGCACCGTGGGAAAGCGCCATTACAAACGGGGATATGCTTTCCCACGCGCTGTCGCACATGCCGTTTGGCTTTCGCCAGCCATTTGCAATAAATACCTGCCCTTCCTTCATATCGCACGCATGGGATATGGGGTTTTCGAATTGTTCCATCAAATCTTGATAGCATGCGGTTTTCATTACGGTAATTTTGCATTTTTTCATAGGGGACACCTCGTTTGGATAGTTGCTCCGACGCCTATTATAGCAGATGGGTGTATAAAATGCAACCGCGGCCAGGCAAGCTCCCCTTTCCCCATACGGTTATGCTGCCGGTTGTTGTTCCAATGCGTCGGGCTGGGTGATGGTTTCAATTTGCAGCCGGAAGGTGGTGCGCGGCTGTCCCGGCCGCTTGCCCGCCCAGCGGCGGATAAGGTCCATATACACCTGTCCGACGGTGATTTTTGGCACTGTTTCGCTGTAGACCAGCGGTGTAGAGCCAATTTGTTCGCCATTCACAAAAAAGTCCACGCTGCCTGCTGTGTCCCCCTGTTTCACTGGCGCGCGCTGGGTTGATTCCAGATTCATTCTTTTTTCTACTTCAGAAGCATCCGTCTTTTTGGCCAAAAAGTCAAACCCATCTTTGGCAACCACTTGTACGGTGGGTTTCACGCCTTTTTGCAAGGTGACTTCCCCCATCTGTTCGCCGGCCGCAACCACTTGTTTGATACCATAGTTGGCAAATCCATAG